>JAENVU010000276.1 GCA_016650415.1 Acidimicrobiia bacterium | reverse complement strand
TCATGATGAACGTCGGGATCGCGCTCGTGGTGTCGACGTACGTGACCCTCGTGCCCGACGGCCAGAACGTGATGACCTTCGTGAGTCGCATCCTGTTCTTTGTGACGCCCGTCATCTACCAAGTGGCGCTCCTGCCCGCCAACGTCAAGCGGTTCGTCGCGTGGCAGCCGTTGTTCGCGCTCTTCGCGAGCTACCAGGCGATCTTCGCCGGCGGAACTCCGAACCCGATGCTCATCCTGCAGGCCGCGCTCTGGGCAGTGGCGCTGGTTGTTGTCGGAGGCCGCTTCTTCATGAGGCGTGAGCGCGAGTTCACTATTCACCTGTAGCGATCAGGATGACGATGAGGAGGCAACCCGACGGTGGACCAGCGCGGTGAGAACAACGACGATGAGCATGAGGACCGCGGGAAGCTCGACGGATCGGAAGAGCCCGCCCCCCTCGGAGCCGCCGAACCGCTGATGGTCGGCCCGACAAGCCGATCTGCGCTCGCCGGGAGGTTGCCCGCGCGGCCGATGCGTTCCCGTTCGTGGAAGTGGTGGCTCGTCATTGGCGCGATCGTCGTGGCGCTGGCCTTTGCTCCCGGGTTCGTCAGCGGACTCAAGAAGACGCCGAAGAACCGGGTCGGCATCAGCTATGGGGGCGGTCCCTTCGAGGCGGCGCACTTCCAGCGGGTCGTGAAGCCCGGTTCGAGCTTGTTCTTCAACGGATTCTTCGACCCCCTGTACCTGTATCCCTCCGATCAGCAGAACTACATCATCTCCAAGAAGCAGGGCGTCGGCGCACAGAAGAGTCCGGACTCGATCGTCGCCCCCACCAAAGACCGGGTGCAGGTCACGTACGAGGTGGCGTTGTACTTCAAGCTCGACACGGACCTGCTGCGCAGGTTCCACGAGGAGCTCGGCCTGAGGTACAGCGCCTACACCTCTGCGGGTTGGTACAACCTGATTCGCGACACGTTCCGTCAGCAGATTGAGAATGCGCTCCAGGAGGAAACCCGTCAAGTGGACGTGGCGGACTTGTTCGGCAACGCGCAACTCCTCGTCGAGCTGCAGAACCGCGTCCAGGCGCAGATCTCCCAGCGGCTCCAGGAGGCACTCGGAGCCCGGTTCTTCTGTTCGCCGAGCTTCGAACCGGGCGGCAAGTGCGGCGATCCGACGTTCATCGTCAAGTCCGTCACGATCCCGAATACCGTCGCCAAGGCCTTCCAGGACAACCGCATCTCCGCGATCCGGATCCTGACCAAGCAGAACGAGATCCAGCAGCGGGAGGCCGAGGCGCAGGCGATCCGGGCGCTCGGTCTGACGGGCCAGGAGTACGACGTGCTCAAGGCGATTGAGTCGGGGAAGATCAGCTTCTGGGTGCTGCCCAACAACGGGGGCGTCACGATCACCGGACCGAGCCCGAGCGGCTCATCGGCGGCCGGTTCGTCGCCGAGCCCGTCGACGACCCCGACCACCCGCGGTCGGTAGTCAGTGGGCCTCACCCACGCGCGAGGGTGGTGGGCCGGCGCGCTGGCTGCAGTACTCGCGTTCGTCGCGTGCGCGCTTCTCGCGCAACCGGCAGCGGCTCACACGCCGCACGACGATGTCTCCGACGTCGCCTTCTCGCCGACGTTCGCCGAGGACGGCAAGGTCTTCATCGTGGCCGCGAGTCGTCTCTTCGTCTCCGAGCCGGGCGACTATCACTGGAAGCCGCTGGTTCGGGGACTGCCGCGTGCACCGGAGGAGCAGAAGAGCCTCTTCCGGGTCGCGATCGCACCCTCCGACCCGGACACGATGTACGTCACCTCGCGTGACGGCGGGGTCTACCGCTCCGACGATGCCGGCCGCTCCTGGAAGCAGGCGGCGGAGGGTCTGAACCCACCCGACATGAGCGCGATCGCGGTCTCGCCGACGTCGCCGAAGGTGGCGCTGGTCGGCGGGTCGATCTCCGGCTTCTATCGGACCGTCGACGGCGGCGGTCACTGGAACGCGATCGCCGGGTTCACCTGGGTCCCGGCGGTGATCTTCGTCGGCGGGAGCGGCCGCGCCGTTTCCGGCGACGGGTCCGGGCAGGTCCGGATCTCCGACGACGGCGGTGCCACGTGGCGGACGGCGAACGCCGGGCAGGGCGTTGCCATCACCAGTCTGGCGTCCTCGACGGGATCCGGAGCCGCGACCGTGTTCGCCGGCGATGCCAAGGGGCGCGTGCTGCGGTCCGACGACGGCGGGACATCCTTCACGTCGGTGGGGACCGGGCTTCCCGTGGAGCGGGTCGCGTCGATCGCGATGTCGCCGGACTACGCGAAGGATCACACGCTCTGGGCATCGTTGAGCGAGCACGGCGTCTACCGCTCGAGGGACGCTGGTCGGACGTGGAAGCGGTCGTCGAACGGGCTCAGCACCGACGAGCAAGCGCAGCGAGTGCGCGTCAGCGGGTTCCGGACCATCGCCGCGGCGCGTGGGCCGCACGGCACCGTCCTGTACGAGGCCGGCTTCGACGGGCTGTTTCGCTCCGACGACGGCGGGCGTCGCTGGCACCAGTCGCAGACGTTGGTCGACTTCATTGTCGGACTCGACGTGTCGCCAGACTTCGACCATGACCGGACGGTGGCTGCCGCAACCTACGTGAAGGGTGCGTACCTGTCGACGGACGCCGGCGCCGGCTGGCAGATGATCGATCGCGGGCTCCAGGCGCGTCTCGGGGAAGGGAACAAGTTCGCGCCCATTCGCCGCCTGCACAACATCACGTTCTCACCCGACTACGCGCAGGATCGGGCGATCTTCTCTGCGGGCTGGACCGCGTTCTTGAAGTCGACGGACCGCGGCCGCACCTGGTTGCCGATCCAGGTCGGACCGAAACCGCCGCAGCCGTTGTTGCGCCAGTTCGTCCTCGGTGTCACGCCCGACTACTCGCGGAGTCACGAGCTCTTTCTCGCGACGCGTCAAGGTGATGTGTTCAAGTCCGAACACAGCGGGGATGCCGAGAGCTGGTCCAAGGTGGGCAACGCCGGGTCGCGACTCCGTTCGTTCGCATTCGACCCCGCGTCCGGTGACGGGGCGACCATCTTCGCCGGGACCGTGAACGGTGTCGTTCGCAGCGACGACCGGGGTGAGACATGGACGCGTACAGGCCCGGACGGTGAGTCGATGGTCGCCATCTCGCCCGACTACGCCTCCGACGGGACCGTCCTCGCCGGGACGGCGTCCGGGCTCTTCGTCTCGCGCGACCGAGCGGCGTCGTGGCAGCCGGTGCCGACGGTGACCGGTCACGTCGAGGCACTGGCCGTATCACCCGCGTACGGATCCGATCACACCGTGCTCGTGAGCCTCGCGGGAACCGGATTGTTCCGTTCCACCGATGGTGCCAAGACCTTCAAGGCGATCGCCACGGATCTCCTTGCGGGCAACCACGTGATTGCCGACTTCACGAACCCCAGTGGAACGCCGATCCAGTTCTCGCCGGCATACGCGAAGGATCACACG
>JAENVU010000275.1 GCA_016650415.1 Acidimicrobiia bacterium | reverse complement strand
GCGAACCCCGATGCCACCATCGAGGTCGGCGCGACGACGGTCCCGGTGCGCGCCAGGGTCGCAACCGAGCCCGAACGCGAACCCATCTGGACGACCCAGAAGGAGCGGTACCCCGGTTTCGCCGGCTACGAAGCGAAGACCGACCGGGTGATCCCGGTTGTCATCCTCGAGCCGCGCCCATAACTCACCCGCTCGCGGTACCGTGACCACCTGACACGCACGTCAGGAACTCGAGCGCCCGGGGGAACCAGTGGAGCTGCCGAAGATCATCAGTGTCGACGACCACGTCGTGGAGCCACCGCACGTGTGGCAGACCTGGCTCCCGGAGAAGTACCGGGAGAAGGGGCCACGCGTCGAGCGCAAGCGCTGGGGCAAGTTCCGCCTCAAGAAGGGCGCCAAGTACGAGATGACCGAGGATCCCGACGGCGAATGGGGCGACGCCTGGATCTATGAAGACAAGGTCATCTACGTACAGAAGAAGTTCGTCGCGATCCCGAAGGCCGCGACCCAAGGCGACGACCCGTCGACCTTCGACAAGACCGTCATGACCATGACCGCCACCACCTACGACGACATGCGGCCCGGGTGTTGGGACGCGAAGGAACGCAAGAAGGACTTCGAGCTCAACTGGGTCGACGGGTCGCTGCCGTTCCCGACGTTCCCGCGCTTCTGCGGTCAGACCTTCTACGAGGCCGACGACCGCGAGCTCGCGCTCGCGTGCGTGGAGGCGTACAACGACTGGATGGTCGAGGAGTGGTGCGATCCCTCGATCGGCATCAACATCCCGCTCGGCATCATCCCGCTGTGGGATCCCGAACTCGCCTCGGCCGAGATCCAGCGCAATGCCGCCCGCGGGGTGCGCGCGGTGTGCTTCTCCGAGCTGCCGACCCGGCTCGATCTCCCGAGTGTCCACAGCGGACACTGGGATCCGATGCTCGCCGCGTGCAACGACACCGGCACCACGTTGTGCATGCACGTGGGCTCGTCGTCGACCGACCCGTTCTCGTCGCGCGACGCGCCTCCGGGGGTGGGGAGCATGGTCGGGTTCAACAACTCGATGGCATCGCTCGGCGACTATCTCTTCGGCGGGATCATGCACCGCTACCCGAAGCTGAAGATCGCCTACTCCGAAGGCCAGATCGGCTGGCTGCCCTACGCGCTCGAGCGCGCCGACACGGTCTGGGAGGAGCACAACGCCTGGCAGAACTCCAAGCGCCTGTGCCCCGAGCCGCCGTCGACCTACTACTACGACCGCGTCTTCGGCTGCTTCACGTGGGATCACCACGGCGTGAAGTCCCTCGACGAGGTGGGCGAGAACAACATCTGCTTCGAGACCGACTACCCCCACACCGACACCACGTGGCCGAACTCGAAGGCGTACTGCGAGAAGATGCTCGAGCCGGTGAAGAGCGAAGAACAGCGCTACAAGATCCTGCGCGGCAACGCCATCCGCATGCTCGAACTCGACCGCACCTGACCCAATCCTCCACATTCGGAGATACAGGCCGAAGTACCCAGTCAACTCGGGCCGAGTATCGGTCGACACCATCAGCGTGAGGACTTTGACGAGCGAAGGGCTGGTCCGCCGCTCCGCGGCTGTGCTCTTCCTCTCGGCGGGTTTGATCACCATCGTGAACGAACTGGTCGTGTGGCCGCCCGAGACCCGGCCGCTCGCGGTCATCGTCTGCAGTCTCGTGAGCCTCCTCTCCGGCGTCGTCGTCATCGTCGGCTTCCGCCGCGGCTTTCCCTTGCGCGTACGAGTCGGCATCGCCCTGTGGGGCTTGGCGCTGCTTCTCGCGACCGCAGGCATCGGCAACACGGTCGGCAGCTCGACGGCGCCGATGGCCGCACCGATCTTCCTGATGGTGATCGTCGTCTGGCTCGGTCTCACCTCGGGTCGGGGAATCGCAACCGCGTTCGCCCCGGTGATGATCGCCGCGTGCGCATTGCTCGCTTCCCTGCCCGACTCCCGGATCATCTTCTCTGATGCCGCTCTCGTTGTCGTGGTCTCGATGATGGTCGCAGAAACCATCGCGTGGGCAATGCACGAACTGGAACGACGCGGTCAGCAACTCACCGAGTTGGCCATGACCGATCCCCTCACTGGGCTCCTCAACCGGACTGCTTTCAGCGAACAGCTCGATGCGGCGTGCCGGAACGACGAACGGGTGATACTGGCGTTTGCAGATCTGAATGGGTTCAAGGACGTGAACGACACGTTCGGCCACCAAGTGGGCGACGCAGTGTTGGTCGAGGTCGGTGCGCGACTCCGAGACCTCGCTCGCACCCGAGACCTCGTCGGGCGATTCGGCGGTGACGAGTTCGTGGTGCTCTTCCGCGACATCCCCCCGGGGGTCCAGTCGGAGTCTCTCGTGGCGAGAATCCAGACCACGCTCGACGCACCGTGGCCGGAACTGGGAGCGACCACGATCACCGCGAGCATCGGCGTGGTCGACAGCCAGGACGGCGTGGCAGAACCCGAAGAACTGATGTGCGCCGCCGATACCGCGATGTACATGCGGAAGCACGGTACCGAGCCAACCGAATCGCCCAACCTCAGGAATTCGCGGGCGCTCGCCCAACACCGAGCCGCGATGGACGGGCTCGGCGGCGGCTTCTGTGTGCTGCAACATCTGGCCGGCCAGAACGATTGGATGATCGTCGAAGCCAACCGTCGTGTTCGGGACGCCTACGAGCCCGTCTGCGGTGACCCGGTCGGCCTCCTGCTCTCGGAGGTCAACCGTTACGCCGACAACAGCAGCGTCTCGAACCTCTACGGGGCAGCCCTCGCGACGGGACAACGAGCCGAAACCGAACTCGAGCTGCGCATCCCCGGTGAAGCACCGGGCTGGCGGCGGCTCTTCGCGATACCCATCGGACCCGCGACCGTCGCCGCACTCACGTGGGACATCACGAGGGAACACGACGCTCGGGAAGCACTCAAGGATGCCGTCGAGCACAGCACGGCGGTGGTGGAGTCGGCCGCCGACGCCATCCTCACAATCGACGCCGACGGTCTGATCGCCGGCTTCAACCGGGCCGCCGAGGCGGCCTTCGCCATCGGACGGGCGGAAGCAATCGGGCAGCACTACTCGGGCTTCGTCCCGCCGACCTCTCTCCCGGCGTTGCGGGAGGCGTTTGCGCTCGGGGCCGACGCCCGGGTCGAGACAAGCCTGCGGCGCGCCGATGACATCACATTCCTCGCCGAGGTCGCGCTGTCGGGGGTCGAGACGAGTCACGGCAAGCTGTACACCGCCATCGTTCGCGACGTGACGGAACAACGCACAGCCGCGGAGGCTCTCCGGACTGCGCTCGAGTGTGACGATCTCACCGGCCGGCCCAACCTACATTCGCTCCTCATCCAGGCCGATGAGGCGGCACAACGCGCAGTGACGGCCGGCCATTCGATCGGCCTGCTCTTTATCGACCTCGATCGCTTCACCTTGGTCAACGACACCCTCGGTCACGACCTCGGCGATGTGCTCCTCATCGACGTCGCGGACCGGATCGCTCGAGTCGTGCGCGAGGGGGACGTCGTGGCGCGAATCAGTGGTGATCACTTCCTCGTCCTGTGCGAGCAGGTCGATGTCGACGACGTGCTCGTGAGCTTGGCGACTCGGATCCACGAAGTACTTCGGGACCCGTTTCCCCTCGGCGACCGTCGCGAAGTCTTCGTGACGGCGTCGATCGGCGCTGCCCTGTGGCAGAGCCACGACGCTCCGCGCGACCTGGTTCGGTTCGCACACACGGCAATGCAGCAGGCCCGGCAGCTCGGGCCATCCGGGGTCCAGGTGTTCAGCGGTGACATGGCAATCGTCTCGGCAACCCGCCTCGAAGCCGAGACCGCGCTCCGCCGCGCCCTCGACCGCGACGAGCTGATCGCTCACTACCAGCCGATCGTCGACCTCGAGACTGGTGCCACCGCGGGCATGGAAGCGCTCGTCCGGTGGGAACAACCCGGGGTCGGCCTCGTAGCACCCAGCGAGTTCATCGGCCTCGCCGAACAAACCGGGCTGATCGTGCCGCTCGGAACCTGGATGCTGCGTCGTGCGCTGACCGACTGCTCGGATTGGCAAGCCCTCGCACCCGGCATCGGCGTTTCGATCAACGTCTCCGCGCTCCAGTTTCGTCTTGGTGACTTCGTAGCGACGGTCCGAGGGTTCTTGGCCGAACTCGCGCTGGCGCCCCACCTCGTGACCCTCGAGATCACCGAATCGATCATGCTCGAACATTCGGCCTGGAACCTCGCCGTACTCGAGCAGCTTCGTTCGCTCGGGCTCAAGCTCGCACTGGACGACTTCGGCACCGGCTACAGCGCGATCACCCACCTACGACGGCTGCCGATCAGCACGATCAAGATGGACCGGTCGTTTCTCGACGGCATCAATGCCGAGGACTGTCAGGCAACAGTGCGGGCCATCGTCGAACTGGCGCGTGTCCACCGTATCGACGTCGTGGCCGAGGGAATCGAGACCGAGACTGCCCGCGAGCTCGTACGCTCCGCGGGGTGCCATCGCGGCCAGGGCTACCTCTTCGGGCGTCCCCAACCGCTCGAGATTCTGCTCTCATCCATCGCCGACGCGCGGTCGGCCGCGACCGCCTGATCGTCGAGCGCGGTCCGATACGGGTGACGGAGCGTCGCGAGGGGTGCACACCGTGACAGGATCGGCTTATGCCTCGCATCCTCATCACCGGAAGTAACAGCGGTTTCGGTCGCCTCGCCACGATGACCCTCGCCCGCGCCGGTCACGATGTGATCGCCACCATGCGCAACGTTGCAAAGGGCGATCTCCTCCTCGCCGACTGTGCGGCCGAAGGCCTGGAGATCGAGGTTCGCCACCTCGATGTCTGCGATCTCGCTTCCGTCGACGCCGCGCTCGCCGACGCGTCGGAGATCGACGTGCTCGTGAACAACGCGGGGTTCGAAATCCAGGGCGCGCTCGAGATGATCGACGACGACTTGATGCGCCGCCAGCTCGACACCAACGTGCTCGGCCCGCTCCGTACTATGCGCGCGGTGCTGCCGACGTGGCGCACGCGTGGCACCGGCGTGATCGTGAACGTCAGCAGCATCGCGGGCCGGGTCGCGACGCCCTGGGGCGGCGCCTACGCCGCGTCGAAGTTCGCGTTGGAGGCGATGAGTGAGGCGATGTATTACGAGGTTGCTCCCGCCGGAATCCGCATCCACCTGATCGAACCGGGTCGATTCCCGACGGCGTTCGCCGACAACATCGTTCACCCGGACGGCTGGGCCGGTTCCGAGCAGGAAGCGCGGGCGAACTCGTTCCGCCAGGCACTCACGGCGCTGGACGCCGCCGGCCCGCAGGACCCGCAACTCGTCGCCGATGCGATCGTGCGCGCTGCGTTGGATCCGGCGACCCCGTTGCGCACCGTGGTCGGTGCCGACGCCGAACTGATCGACGGAGCGAAAACCGCCATGAGTTTCGAGGACTTCGAGGCCACGATGCGCGCCACCCTCAACTGGTACGAATAGTGACCCGGACCGACTCAGTGATCGACGGTCGGGTCCGACTCAGTTGAGCGGCTTGATCCCGGCGGCCTTCAGCGCGTCGATCGCGTAGTAGGCCAAGGTCAGCGTCAGGGCAAGCGTCGCAATCGTCGGCACCCAGGCGGCACTGCCGTGGCGCCCTTGGGAACCATCCCTCATCGAGACGAGATGCAGCACGAACGCCTGCAACAGATACGCCGCGAACAGGAGGGTGATCCCCGCCTGCGCGGCGACGCCCCAGTCGAAGGAGACCGCCGCGATCGCCGCAAGGCCCCACGCGAGATTGGCCATACCCACTTCGAGCTGGAAGTTGTTCCGCAGTCCGAGATCCCATCCCATCCGCGCCGCATCGCTGCGATGGAGCACCGCGTGGCGGACGAAGGAGATGATTCCCAACCCGCCGACGGACCAGATCGCGACCGGCTCCAGTGCCGCAGCGGCATGGTGCTTGCCACCGGCCAGGAAGAAGCCGTACGCGGCGACGGCATAGCCGAGCCACATGGCGACCGTGGCCGGATTCGTCGATGTGCGGTCGACCTCGCGGTCCTCGGTGACCTCGTGAACGATCGTGCTGGCCATGGTGTCCTCCCCGACGTTGCTCGTCCCGGGCGCGAAGGCGACCGGGCAACTCGACGGATGACATGACTCCCCCGACACCTGAGGTTCGACGGAAACCCCGCCGGACTTGAGCCGGACGAGCCCTGCGGCGAGCGCGTTCAGCGACTCCGGTGAGCGATCTCGGCCTACGACACGCCCGGATCCTCGGGGGGATCGGCAATCCGTGCCTCGGGAACGAGCACCGCGAGGTGTCGGTGAATCTCGTGGAGCAGATCGGTGTTCACCTTCACCCGCTGGGTCAGCTCGGTGTTCTCCGTGACCAGCGCCTTGAGGTCATCGGTGTTCTTTTCGGTGTGGATCGCGATCTCCGACGCAATCGCATCCGATCGTTTGGCGGCGATGAGCAGCGCCGCGGCCTGGACCCCGGCGAGCAT
>JAENVU010000274.1 GCA_016650415.1 Acidimicrobiia bacterium | reverse complement strand
GCGTGACCTCCACCCGGACCCGCCAGATCTGCTTGTTCGCCGCATTGCTCCTGTTCGTGAGCGCGTGCGACTGGTCGGGCTTCGGGTTCGACGTCGCCCATACCCGTTCGACCCCCGACCCGGCACCGGCCGTGGGCGCGGTGCGAGAACTCGCCCACGTGTGGTCCGGACCCACGACGGGTTCGATCACGTCCAACCCTGTCCTCGTCGGCGATACGGCGGTGGTCACGACCACCGCCGGCAAGCTGGTGGCGTTCGGCCCGGTCGATGCCCCCGACACGCCGCGCTGCCAGTGGCAGACCGTGTGCAGTCCGCGGTGGACCGCGGCGCTCGCCGGTGCCAGCACCTCGACGCCGGCACTCTCCGGGGGGGTCGTCTACGCCGCGTCCAACGCGGGGACGCTCGAGACCTTCGACCTCGCCGGCCAAGCCCGGTGCAGCGGCGACCCGGTCGTGTGCACGCACCGGTGGTCGACCGTACCCGTCGGCACCATCACGTCGTCCCCGCTCGTCAATGGGACGACCGTGTACGTCGGATCCGCCGACGGCAAGCTCTACGCCTACGACGCCCGCGGCATCACGAACTGCACGAACACGGTGTGCTCGCCCTTGTGGCGCGGCCCGACCGGCGGAGCGGTGAGTTCCTCGCCGGCCGGCTCCGGCTCCACGATCTATGTCGGCTCGGCGGACGGCAACCTGGTCGCCTTCGACGCGGCCGGCAGCACCAACTGCACCGGCGGCGTGTGTTCGCCGCTCTGGACCGCACCCACGGGGGACGCCGTCCGCTCGTCGCCGGCCATCGCCGGCGGCAACGTCTACATCGGTTCGGACTCCGGCAGGCTGTCCGCGTTCGACGCGGCCGGGTCGACGGGGTGCAGCGGAACGCCGCGGATCTGCTCCCCTCGATGGACTGCGTCGACCGCCGGTCCCATCGTCGCCGCCCCGGCGGTGGGCGAAGGCGTCGTCGTCGCCGGCTCGGACGACGGCACTCTGCGAGCGTACGACGCCGCCGGGTCCAGCGGGTGCGGCGGCGTCCCGAAACAGTGCCAGCCGCTCTGGTCGGCGTCACTCGGCGGCGCGGTCCGGGGCTCGCCCGCCCTCGCCAACCGGGTCGTCTACGCCGGCACCAGCACGGGAACCCTCGCCGCGTTCGACAGCACCGGCGTGCAGGGTTGTAGCGGCAGCCCCGTCGTCTGCACGCCGATGTGGTCGGGCACCGTGCCCGGCGCCACCTCACCGCCAGCGATCAGCAACGGCCGCGTGCTCGTGGGGTCCGCGACCGGCCTCGAGGTGTACCGACTCGTGGTGCCTGAGTCCCCCCCGAGCTCACGACCCAGGCGCTGACCTCGGACCATTCGGACGTGTTCAAGTTCACGGCCGACGCCCCCGATCACGCCACCGCGCGCGCCGGCACCGACAACGTTTCGGGCAACACCCGGGTGGTGTTCACCCACCCCGCCGATCCGGCCACCACCGATAGTCAGACCTGTGGCACCTGGTCCTCGGACGCCGGATCCTTCGACCAGGAAGGCGCGGCGCTGCGGGTCCACACCGTCGATGGCGGCGTCAAAGCGATCACCGTGACCAAGAACGTCGTGTTCGGCGCCAAATGGATCTTCAACCTTCACGTTTGGGACACGAGCCGGCTCCCGGTTCCAGATCGGCGCGTTCGACCTGAGCCCCGTCTTCTACCCGAACCAGACCCTGCGCCCCCTGCCCTGGAGCATGTGTGCGCGGACCGAGGGCTCCACCGTGAGCTTTGTCGTGTGGCCGTCGAGCCAGGCACGCCCGGCATGGAACGACGCCGCGTCCGGGGGCAGCGTCACGCTCCCGAGCGGGTATGGAGATCGCGGCGCGTTCGGCTGGTACGTCGGCCACCTGAGGGCGAGTGACGAGGCGTCGTTTCGCGACCTCGACGTCGGATCGATTCCCGGCGCCGCGGGGGCCCCGTCCCAGACGTTGGCGCCTCGGGCCCCGACCGCGATTCCCGGCCTGCCCTGAGCGGCACCGTCCGGCGCTGTGTGCGGGGATCCGGGTCTCCAAGACCGGGAAATCCGGTCAAGTTCTCCGCAGAGTTTCTTGTACGCTCCCCCGCCATGGGACGAGCGAACCAGAAGCCCCGCAAGGGCAAACCACAGCACCTGCCCAAGGGGGGCACGAAGCCGGAACTGGCTCACGACGGCCGGCGGGACCGCAGCGCCATCCTCGATGTCATGGGTCTCGGCAACCTGAGCGGCGGTGCGAAGTCGGTGATCTTCACCGGCAGCGTCATCCTCATGATCGTGGCGATCGTTGCGCTCGTCATCTGGACCGCCTTCGGCTGATCGACCCGCACCCCCGGTGCCGCTATCCCCCGACCGAGATGGTCACCCAGGCGCGTTTACCGACCTGGAGCGTCTGACCGTCCACGTCGGCCGCGCCCACCTCGAGGTCGGGATCGGTGACCCGCTCCCCCGCGATCCGAACGCCGCCCTGCTCGATCTTGCGACGACCTTCCTTGTTCGAGGGCACCAACCCCGTGACCGCGAGGAGCCGGGCGAGCCGCATCGGGAACTCCGCCGCCGCCACCGTCCGGACCGGAACATCGCTCGGCACGGCATGAGCTTTGAAGACGCGATCGAACTCGGCTTCGGCCGCCTCGCCGGCACCTTCACCGTGGTACAGATCCGCGACAACCCTTCCGAGCAGGCGTTTCGCGTCCACCGGCGCCATCTCACCCGATTCCAGCGCGGCCACGGTCGCCTCCACCCGATCGGGCAGCCAGCCGGTCGCGAGCGCGAAGTATCGGGGCATCAGCGCATCCGGGATGCTCATCAGCTTGCCGAACTGCTCGGCCGGCGGTTCCGCGATCCCCACGTAGTTCCCGAGCGACTTCGACATCTTCTTCTGACCGTCGAGGCCCTCGAGGAGCGGGGTCGTGATGACCACTTGTGGGTCCTGGCCGGCGGCCGCCTGGAGCTGTCGACCCATCAGGTTGTTGAAGAGTTGGTCGGTACCGCCGAGCTCCACGTCGGCCCGGACCTCGACCGAATCGGTGCCCTGGAGCAGCGGGTAGAGCAGTTCAGAGAGTGCGATCGGAACGCCCTCACGGAACCGCGTCGAAAAATCGTCCCGCTCCATGATGCGGGCGACGGTCGTTCGCCCGGTCAGGCGGAGGACGTCGGCCATGTCCATGGGCGCCAGCCAGTCGGCGTTGTGGACCAACTCGAGCTTGCCCGGCGAGAAATCGAGCACGGCCCGCACCTGATCGACGTAGGTCTGGGCGTGGGTCGCCACTACATCGGCCGTCAGCGGCGGCCGGGTGGCCGAACGCCCCGTGGGGTCACCCACCCGCGCGGTGAAGTCGCCGATGATCAGGACCGCGAGGTGTCCGAGATCTTGGAATTGTCGGAGTTTGTGCAAGACGACCGTATGACCGAGATGGATGTCGGATGCAGTCGGGTCGATACCCAGCTTCACCCGGAGCGGCCGACCGGTCTCGAGCTTGGTGCGAAGCTCATCGGTATCGATGCAATGCACCGTGCCGGCGGTCAGGATGCGCAGCGCATCGTCGATCGAGCCGGTAGCTGCTGTGGTCACGTGCGGCACGGTACCAGCGCGCCCCGAACGGTTGGCGCCCGACTGGAACAATGGTGGCAATGACTGGACGTGCACGGCTCCTCATCGCGCTCGTGCTCGTCGCGCTCGTGGGCGCCAGTTGCGCCTACACCACTCACATCCGACTCCCCGACGAACAGGCGGTGTCCTCCCGGATCCTCTGGTCCGACGGGTCACTGCTCACGCGCGTCCACGGCGTCGAGGACCGCGACCCGGTGAAGCTGGCCGACATGGCCAAGGTCCTCCCCCGCGCCGTCATCGCGATCGAAGACGCCCGGTTCTACGAACACGGCGGTTTCGACGTTCGGGGCATCGCCAGGGCCCTGCGCGACAACATCGACAAAGGCCGCGCCGCCGAAGGCGGGTCCACCATCACCCAGCAATACGTCCGGGCCGTCCTGCTGAGCAACACCAAGACGCTGAAGCGCAAGCTGCGAGAGGCCGTCTTGGCCATGCAGATCGAGGATCGGTACTCCAAGAAGACGATCCTGGAGCGGTACCTGAACACCGTCTACTTCGGCAACGGCGCCTACGGCGTGCAGGCCGCGGCCCGGACCTACTTCCGCCTCGACGCCGCGCAGGTCAATCTCCCCCAGGCCGCGCTGCTGGCCGGGCTCATCCGCGCGCCGAACGACTACGACCCGTTCGTCCATCCCGAGGCTGCGCTCGCCCGCCGGAACGAAGTCATCACCCGAATGCAGAAGCTGGGCAAGATCAGCGATGCCGAGGCCCAACTCGTCCTGGCCGCGCCCGTCGACGTGATGCCGCGCACCGATGAGACGCAGTACCCCGCACCCTTCTTCGTCGAGAAGGTGAAGCACTTCATCTTCAACGACCCGCATTTCGGCCCGACCGTGGCCGCCAGGGAACGGCTCCTCTTCCAGGGTGGCCTCAAGATCGAGACCACCCTCGACCCGAAGTGGCAGGTCGAGGCCGATGTCGCCCTGCACGGCATTCTCACCGACCCGACCGACCCACCGGGTGCGTTGGTCGCGGTCGATCCGGCCACCGGGGCGATCAAGGCGTACACGAGCAGCCAGAACTTCTTCGACACCGACCCGCTCTCCCCCGCCTACAGCTACGCCAAGGTCGACCTCGCGAACGCTCGCGACGAAAAGGGAAACCCGACCCGCCAACCCGGCAGCAGCTTCAAGCCGTTCGTGCTCGCGACCGCACTGGAGAAAGGGATCCCCCTGACCAAGACCTACAGCGGCGCGTCGCCGATCACCCTCCACCCGCCCGGCCAAGCCCCGTACATGCTCGAGAACTTCGAGGGCAGTAGCTACGGACGGATGAACCTCGTCGACGCGACGGTCGACTCCGTCAACACCGTCTATGCCCAACTCGGTCTCGATGCCGGCCCCGGCAACATTGCCCTCCAGGCGATCGCCCAGGGCATCAACTCGCCACTCAAGGGCGTCCCGAACATCGCGATCGGCGACGAGGAAGTCACCGTCGAGGACATGGCCGCGGCCTACAGCGTGTTCCCCGCCGACGGCGTTCGGCATCCTCCCGTCTTCGTCACGCGCGTGACCGATCCATCGGGTCGCGTCCTGTTCGAGGCGCACCCGGTCCCCAAGATCGTGTTGTCGTCGGGGACCGCCCGTACGGTCACCGGGGTGCTCCAACAAGTCGTCCAACGCGGAACCGGCGTCAACGCACGCATCGGTCGCCCGGTCGCAGGCAAGACCGGAACCTCCGACTTCCGGAAGAACGCCTGGTTCGTCGGCTACACCCCGGAGCTCGTCGCCGCGGTCTGGGTCGGCTTTCCCGACGGCTCACCGATGCAACCGCCCCGCACTCGGGTCCACGCCCAAGGCGGCGACTGGCCGGCCCGGATCTGGCAGGTGTTCGCCAGTTCTGCGCTCGAGAACGTCACGCCGACGCTCTTCAAAGTGCCCGAGGCCGCGTCATCATCGACGTCCTCGTCCACCTCGACCACCACCCGGGTCCCCATCGGACCAGGCATCTACTCCGTCATCGGGCTCGACGTGATCACCGCGACGAAGTCGCTCACCGATGACGGGTACCAGGTCGTCATCGTGCGGGCACCGAGCCGCCGCTTCTCGCCGAATTACGTGACGGCCCAAAATCCCCCGGAGGGAACCGCGGTGCGACCGGGCTCCACCATCACGCTGACCGTCGCGGACGGTCGGCCGCGGGTCGTCAGTGTGCCGAACGTGTTGGGGTTGCTCGCGGACCAAGCTGCGTTCGCGATCCGCCAGGCCGGCCTCGACCCCCGGGTCGTCGTGGAGGCTCAGCCACCCCCGACGTCGTTCGACAGCACCGGCAAGGCGTGGAAGCAAAGCCCGTTCTCGGGTCAGTCCGTCGACGAGGGAACCCCGGTGACCGTCTGGGTCAACCCGTAATTCCCGCTCTTGCGCCTACGGCGCAGGCCGCTCGGGCCCCGGCTCGGATCCGATCCCGGTGCTTCCGGCCAACCCGATCCTCGCCTTCGGATTCCGCTCTCGCGCCTACGGCGCAGGCCGCTCGGGCCCCGGCTCGGATCCGATCCCGGTGC
>JAENVU010000273.1 GCA_016650415.1 Acidimicrobiia bacterium | reverse complement strand
CGTCGTCGGCGCGCCGATGTTCGGTCAGGACTTCGGCGGGGCGCTCAGTCTGGGACCGACGCTGGCCGTGTGGTGGTGGCTCCGCTCGGGTCGAACGGTCCGCGCTCGCACCGTGGCCGCGATCGTCGGCGTCCTGGCCGCGTCCGGTCTCATCGTCGGGCTCGTCGATCTCACGCGGCCATCGAATCAGCGCACCCACATCGGCCGCCTCTTCGAACGGGTCGGAAACAACGGGATCGGCGAACTCTTCGGAGTGGTCGGACGCAAGGCGTCGCTGATGATCGGAACGTTCTCGAACACCGCCTGGGTGCTCCTGGTGCTGAGCGTCGTGGTCTGGTTGCTGCTCGCGAGCCGGCGAAGCGACATCCTCGAACGCATCGTCACCTGGATCCCGTCGCTCCGACCCGGCCTCATCTGTTTCGCGATCCTCGTCGTGCTCGCGACCGCGCTGAACGACTCCGGGGTTCAGGTCACCGGGATGATGCTCACGACGCTGTTGGCGGTGCTCGTCGGCCTCGGCTCGCACGTGGTGGAGCCCACCGCGCCGGCTACGGAGCGTGCACCAGACCCCGTGCGTTCTCCCGCATGATGAGCCGGATCTCGGCGGCGTCGAACCCGTCGAGATCGTTCACGAACGCCGCCGGATCGGCCAACCCCTCCGCGTGCGGATAATCGGAACCGAACACGATGCGCTCGGCGCCGATCGATTCACGCAGCGCGATGAGATCGTCCTCGTAGTAGGGCGAGACCCAGACGTGGTCGCGGAGCTGTTGCACCGGATCGCCCCCGGCGAATGCACAGGGCGCCTGCTTGAACGACTTCCGCATCTTGCGCACGAGGGTCGGGACCCACTCGCTGCCGGACTCGATCGTCGCGACCCGGAGTCCGGGGTGGCGGGCAAACACGCCGTGACAGATCAGCGCGGCGATCGTGTCGTAGATCGGGCGATCGGCCGAGGTGATGTTGGTGAACGGGTGGTGACGGAAGGCCTCCATCTCACCCTTCTCGCCCCACTCCTCGGCGTAGCGGTGATACCCGCTCTCGCCCGAGTGGTACGCGACGAGCGTGCCGGCCTCGGCCAGGCGCGCCCAGAACGGGTCGTACACCGCGTCGCCCGGTGACCGGAATCCGGTCGGCGCCTGCACCGGACCGGCGCGCATCACGACGACCCGGGCGCCGCGTTCGAGCACCCAGTCCAGCTCGGCGACGGCGAGGTCGGGATCGAGCAAGGTGAAGTACGGCGCCGCGAAGATTCGGTCGGCGTACGCGAACTGCCAGTCGTCGTCGAGCCACTGGTTGAAGGCATGAAACGCACTGTGCGCCGCCTCGGGGTCATGGACTAACGCCTGTTCCATGCCGACGCCGAGCGTCGGGAAGAGCAGACACCCTTCCATGTTCTGATCGTCCATCAGCGCGAGGCGCGCCGCGGGCTCGCGGTAGGCCGGGCTGATCGGATCGAGTTCGCCGAACGCGGCGCGGATGTCTTCACCCGCCTGCTGACCACGGAAGTACGCGTCGAGCGCACCCGGCTTCGCGACCGGGTCGAACGTGGGGTTCGGGATGAACCGATTGATCCGACCGGCCACCATGAGCCGCTGCTTTCCGTTGAGCTCGGCCCATTGCATGGTTCGTTTGGCCATCGCCGGGTCAACGTGCCGGGTGAAGGCGTCCGTGGCCTCGTAGTAGTGGTTGTCGGCGTCGAACAGCTGATAGTCGAGCGTCATGGGCGAGACGGTAGCCCGAGCGCGCGCCCCCATCATCCAGGTCGGCGCCGATCGGCGCCTCCGTCATGGCCGCTCAGATGTTGGCTTGATCGGTGAGCCAACCGAGGATCTCACCGTAGATGTCCAGGATCCGATCTCCGTAGCGATCGGCCGTTGCCCAGGTGTGGGTCAGCCCGTTCCAGGTCGTCACCCGACCCTTCAAGAAGTGGGAGTCGAGCTTCGCGTACACCGGCGGCGGATTGAGCTGGGCGTTGGTGAGGTTCGCGTCGGCGTAGACGCGGAGGAGCTGCATTTGCGCCCGGACGCCGATTTGGGCGCTCGGGAACGCACTGCCGGTGGCGCAACTGTCGCACGCATTGATCCCGGCGAAGTTGTTGTCGGTCGGTGTGAGTTGCCCGCCATCGGGAAAGTAGAACGCGCCGGTTTCCAGGATCGACTGGGCGAACGCGATGTCACCCCGGACCTGAGCGGCCTGGCCTTCTTCGATGAAGTACTGGGCAAGGGTGGCGATCGGGACGGTGATGCGGGCGCTCCGCCGATGGGTGGCCGTGAACCATCGGGCGAGCTCACTCGGCCCGATGATGGACCGGCTCATGATCGGCGTGTTGACGCCCGCCGAGATCGACTGCCAGCGCGACAGCCAGAACCGGGCGCGGGACACGCCGGCCTGGAGCTCACCGATCCGGGCGTCACGCCGCGGTATCTCGTTGCGCAACGAGAGCGCGAGCTGATGGAGCCGCACATGCTCGTCGCCGGCGTTGCGCGCCGCCCGCTCGGCCGCGCGTTGCACTTTGAGCGCCCGCAACAGGGCGCGGGTCTGACGGTTCCCGACTTCGCTGACGATCTTTTGCCGGTACCCGAACTCGGTGACCGAACGAGACTCGAAGAGGCTCGCGACACCGGCGGGTCGGCTGGCGCCCCGGTAGAAGGCCGCCGCCAACGATCCGACGTCGTTGCGGGCGGCACGCGCGGCGCGCTGAGCGACGAGTTGGGCCTCGGCCAACAGATCCGCGCGCGCCAATGCGGCATCTTCGGCCCGCCGGGTCTCGGTGAGGCGCTGCACCGTGGCGCTGCGCGCCTGGGTTTCGGCCGCGACCTCGGCGCTGCGCGACGCCACCAGATTGGACAGCGACGAGATCCGTTCGCTCGGGCTGTGGCCGCTCGTCGGCGCGGCGGGCCGAGCCGCGGCCACGGCGGAAGTCGAAGGTTCGAGCGCAACAACCCACAGGAGAGCGAGCGCCGCGCCGACGGAAAAGCTGCGTCGCACAGCGGAAGTCATCGACATGAGGACCACTGATCTTCACACAGTGCGCCCCGCCGGCACGCGCAGTGAGAATTTCGGTTCAAGGTTTTCCGGTCATTCTGCCGAAACCACTCATACCTCCCCGGTCCGTGTATCCGTCCATCACTGTCACGAGGGTTATTTGTTCATCTTCTTCCTGCAATTGCGCGACACATTGCATGGTGGCCGGCTGTATGTCTTCAGCATCCTGGTGGCCATGACCTGGGCACTGTGGGCGATCAAGGTCCACCTCTCCCGGCGCTATCAGCCATGGGTCGGCGACTACCCGACGACCTCGTCGGTGATCATCCCGGTCGTCGACGAGCCGGTCGGCCTGTTCCACGAGGTGCTCGATCACATCACCGAGCAGGCCCCACACCAGGTCATCGTCGTGATCAACGGTCCCCGGAACGAGAAACTCGAAAAGGTCTGCGACAACTACCCCGGCGTCGAGTGGATCTGGACCACCACACCCGGCAAGCGCAACGCGATCCGTGAAGGGCTCGAGGTGTGCACGGGCGAGATCGCGGTCCTGGTCGACAGCGACACGATCTGGACGACCGACACGCTCCGCGAGTTGGTCAAGCCCTTCGCCGATCCGATCGTCGGCGGGGTCACGACCAACCAACGCATCATCGACCCCGACCGCAACGTGCTGACTCGCTGGGCCGACTGGCTCGAGAACGTTCGCGTCCAATATTCGATGCCCGCGATGAGCGTGCTCGGCCAGGTGGGTTGTCTTCCGGGTCGCACGATCGCCTTCCGGCGCACCGTCCTTGCCGATGCCATGCCCGCGTTTCTGGGTCAGCGCTTTCTTGGCATCTTCCTGGAGGTGAGCGACGACCGAACCCTGACCAATCTCTGCCTCAAGCAGGGATTCCACGCGGTCTACCAATCGACGAGTCGCGTCTACACCGACGCGCCGGTCGGGATGCGCAAGATGGCCAAGCAGCAGATGCGCTGGTCGCGCGGGAGTCAATACAACACGCTCCGGATGCTGCCGTGGATGATGCGCAACACCCCGACCCTCGCACTGTTCTACGTCGCCGACATCCTCACGCCGTTCCTCTGGCTTGCCACCGTCACCGGCCTGATCGTGCGCGTCCTCCTCGGCGAGAACATCAACTTCTACGAAGGCATCACGTTCGGGTACGGCGCGGCGGTGGGCACGGTGATCATCGTCACGCTGACGCTGCTGGCGACCTGGCTCTCGGCCTACATCCGCCAAGCCCGCCACTTCGAAGACCACCCGCACGATCTGTGGCTGCTCCCCGCGTTCACGCTGCTCAACACGTTCATGTTGATGCCCATCCGCATGTGGGGATTCATGCGGATGGCTCGCAACGACGGCTGGGGCACCCGAGCCAACGCCTTCAGCGGTGACACCCACACCAAGCGCACAGTCAATCCGCTCGGCTCGATTCCGTACGTCCTCGGCGCATGCCTCGTCTTTGCAGGAGTTGCCTACCATGGCTAGCCCTCGACAGCTCAAGGTGATGGGAACGTTGCTCGCCGGCATCGGCCTGTTCGTCTACACCTCGCCGGCCGCTCCGAATTCCGACACGCTGAGCGCCGCGCCCGCCGCCAGTGTGGCGTCGGAGGCGAGTGGACTCAGCCCCGCCGCCCAGACTCGCGCCCGCCAGGCCCGAGGGAACGCTCGACCGTCCACCCAGAAGCACAAGGACGTCCTCGACGGTGGCACCGCGCCGCGGACGACGAAACCCGCGACGACCCCCACGACCGGCCGGCCGAAGTCGCTCAGTGCTGCCGGCACCCGCAGTCCCGGGTCCGGGTCGAACCCGTCGTCGACCTCGACCTCTCCCTCGACGCCAGGGGTGCCCGCGCCGCCGCGCTGCAGCGATTTCCGCTGGCAGCAGGATGCCCAGGCGGCCTACGTCGCCGATCTCGCCGACCCGTACGGATTGGACGGGCCTCCGGGAGGGTTCGACGACGACGGGATCGCGTGCTCCCTGCTTCCCGTCGACCCGGCCCGACCCGCGTCGACTCCCGCCGGAGCAAGGCCGCCGGCAGCTCCCAAGCCCGAGGGACTGCCCGAGACCCCCACCCTCTCGCAGTTGCTCGCGCCGTTGGACAACTACTA
Source organism: Acidimicrobiia bacterium (assembly GCA_016650415.1). Classification (GTDB taxonomy): domain Bacteria; phylum Actinomycetota; class Acidimicrobiia; order IMCC26256; family JAENVU01; genus JAENVU01. Next base: position 3,848 of record JAENVU010000273.1, on the reverse strand, counting down.
CGGCGTGTCGACCCCGCAGGCGCCCTACGACTGGAAGGACTTCCAGATCTTCTCGGCCGCGGCGCGCAAGCTGCCGAGCATGGTCGAGTTCTTCCAGGGCTGGGATCGCGAGTTCCCGTCCGAACAGGTCACCGAGACCTGGCGTCGGGGAGCGCTACCGCTGATCTCGTGGGAGCCACGTCCGACCGTGCAACCCGTCGGGCCCGACAGCGACAACACCACTGAGCCCGGGTACACGCTCGCGTCGATCATCGACGGGAGTCACGACGACTACATCGACCGGTACGCCGTTGCCGTGCGCGACCTCGGTCTGCCGGTCGCAATTCGCTTCGCCCACGAGATGAACGGCAACTGGTTCCCGTGGAGCGAGGAACGCAACGGCAACCAGCGCGGTGAGTACGTCCAGGCCTGGCGCCACGTCCACGACCGCTTCACCACGATCGGCGCCACCAACGCGATCTGGATCTGGAGTCCCAATGTGATCACGGCCCGACCCAGCGTCCGGCTCGCACCGCTCTACCCCGGCGACGAGTACGTGGACTGGATGGGGATGGTCGGCTACTACCGACGCATCTACTTCGACGATGCCGGGAAGCCCAAGCCCCCGACGTTCGACAACACCTACAGCGGCACACTGGCCGAGCTACGCGCCAGCGCGTTGAAGCCCATCGTGATCACCGAACTCGGCGCCACCGAGGTCGGCGGCAACAAGCCGGCCTGGATCCGCAGTCTGTTCCAGGGCCTCGCCGACAACCCCGACGTCATCGGGTTCGTCTGGTTCGATCACAGCGTGAACGGCAACGACTGGCGCATCGAATCGTCGACGGCCTCGACCACTGCATTCTCGGACAGCGTCACCCACCCTCGATATCGAGAAGGCAAGATCCGACCACCCCAAACCCGGAAGCTGAGGTCTCCGCGCGCGCTCTCGTAGTGTCCGGGAATGCGCGAACGATTCCCCGGCATCAATCGGGACTGGGCTCGCTTCGACGGGCCGGCCGGGACGCAAATGGTCGACTCCGCCATCGACGCGGCCGCCGCGTTCCCTGAGATCCGGTGACAGTGCCAACACCCATGGCGCCTTCGCCGCGTCGGAGGCCAGCACCGCGCTCGTCGCGTCCGCACGCGGCACCCGCCTGGATCACGACGCGAACGTCACACCGTGGGCACTGGTCTGCCGGGACACCGGTGCGAGCCATCACCTCGTGCCGTTCGACACCCGGTCGGGCCGCCTCGATCCCGACGCAGTCATCGACCGGATCGGACCCCGCACTCGATGGATCGCGATCACTGCCGCGTCGAATGCCCTCGGCACCATGCCGGACATCGCGACCGTCATCGCCGGCGCCCATGAGCGCGGGGTCCGAGTCTTCGTCGACGGCGTCCATCTCGTTCCTCACGCACCCGTCGACCTCGCGACCCTCGGCTGCGATGTCTTCGTCACGTCCCCGTACAAGTGGTACGGACCTCACGCCGGGATCATGTGGATCGCACCCGACCTGCGTGACTCGATCGAGCCGTACAAGGTGCGGCCGGCATCCGACCACGCGCCGGAGCGATGGGAGACCGGTACCCCGTCGTTCGAGAACATCGCCGCGATCGATGCCGCGGCCGACTTTCTCCTCGACGAAGGTATCGACCGCATCGCCGCCGCGGAATCCGCTTCGTTCGCGACCCTTCTCGACGGGCTCCTCGCCGACCCCACCGTGACGGTGCTCGGTCCGCACGACCTCGTCGACCGCACCCCGACGGTGTCCTTCAACGTCGCGGGCCACCACCCGGACGCGGTCGCCCACCACCTGGCGTCCCAGCGCGTCGCCGTCTGGAGCGGCAACTACTACGCCGTCGAAACCATGGCCGCGCTCGGCCTGACCGCGACCGGCGCGATCCGCGCCGGGCTCTCGGCGTACACCGACGCCGACGACGTCTCCCGGCTCCTGGACGGGCTGCGCACCCTCGACCGCTGACCCTTTCCCGGCCGGTCCGGTGCGACGGTCGCGGACGTGGATCGGCTAGACACGATGACCGTGTCCGCCATCGCCTGGATCGTCATCGGTGTTCTCACGCTCGCGCTGCTCGGCGCGGTCATGGGCTGGATCCTCAACTCCGGTGCCCGACGCGACCTCGCCGCCGCCCTCGCCGCCGAACAGGCCGCCCACACGGAGACCGCCCAGCGCGGTGAACATCTCGAAAACCGCATGCGCACACTGCGCAATGAGCTCACCGAGGCCCACCAGACCAACGCCGAGCTGACCCAGCGTGTCGGTCGCGCCAACCCCACCGACGGGCGATTCCTCGGGTTGTGGGCACTGGAACGTCACCGGCAGGCCCGGGTCGCCGGCACTCCCCTCCTCGGCGTGGCCATCGGGCCCGGCGTCGACCTGACGTCGGCACTCTCCGAAGCCATCCGGGTCGAACTCGAGGTCCTCCGCGAGGACGTCGGGACGCACGGAGAACTCGGCGATGTCGATCTCGGCGAGGATCTCACGCCGTCGGCGGCGCTCACCATCCTGCGGGTCGTCCAGGAACTCACGGCCGTCTTCGCAAAACGCGCCGACGAACTCGAAGTCACGCTCGGTCATGACGACGATGCCGACCTCGTCACCGTGGCGGCGTTGGGTTGGACCGACCCCACCCCCAATGTCAGCGCCTTCGAAGCCGGCGTGGCTGCGCTCGACGCCACCCTCGAGATCCGACCCGACCCCGAACGGGCCGACACCGCCCTGGCGATCGTCCGGCTCGGACCTCCACACGACGGCTAGGAGCCCCGATGTCACAGGCCGTGCGCGATGACCTCGAAGCCCTGATCCATCGGTTCCGAATCACCGAACCGAAACCGTTCCGGCTGGCCGACCATGACCCGGCCTCGACCGACGGCATCAAGAACAAGGCGGCCGCGAAGGCCCAGCTCGCGGCGGGGATCGAGCTGCTGACCGACCTCCAGAGCCGCCTGGCCGCGGCCCAGACCTCCGGCGTACTGGTGGCGCTCCAGGCGATGGACACCGCCGGCAAGGACGGGGTGATCCGACACGTGATGAGCGGGCTCAACCCGCAGGGCGTTCGCGTGACACCGTTCAAGGCACCGTCGACCCGGGAACTCGCGCACCACTTTCTCTGGCGGACGACGCTCGCATTGCCCCAGCGGGGCGAGATCGGGATCTTCAACCGATCGCACTACGAGGAGGTCCTCGTCGTGCGGGTCCACCCCGAGTTCCTCGAACGCCAACAGCTCCCCGCGACGGCAACCACGGCGGGCCTCTGGAAGCGCCGGTTCCGGGAGATCAACGACTGGGAACGGACCCTCGTCGACAACGGCTTTCCGGTGGTGAAGATCTTTCTGTATCTGTCGAAGCGTGAACAGCGCAAGCGGCTCCTCGCCCGGATCGACGAACCCGCCAAGAACTGGAAGTTCTCCCACCTCGATGTGCAGGAACGATCGCACTGGGAGGCGTATCAACGAGCGTACGAGGAGATGATCCGCCACACGAGCACGCCGGCCGCGCCGTGGTACGTGGTGCCCGCCGATCAGAAGTGGTTCAGCCGGCTGGTCGTCGCGAGCGCACTGGCGGCGACGCTGCTCGACATCGACCCTCAGTTCCCCACGGTCTCCGACGAGCAGCGGGTGGAACTGGCCGAGGCCCGCACCGTGCTCGCGGCCGACACCGGCGAGTAACCGCACACCGGGCGGTCGGAACGCTCGGACCTACGCCGCGAGCGGGGTCGCGATCGGGGATGCGATCGCCAGTCGTGCCGCGAGGCTCTCGACCTGGGCGTGGGACGCGTCACGGGCTCGCAGTACCTCGGTCACGTTGTCGAGCGCACCCGAAGCACCGATCCGTCGGATCCAT
>JAENVU010000272.1 GCA_016650415.1 Acidimicrobiia bacterium | reverse complement strand
GTCTTCGGCCTGCTCGCGTGGAAGGCCTGGCCGGCGATCAAGAAGTCGCTCCAGGATCGCGAGGACAAGATCGTGGGCGACCTGAAACACGCGGAGTCGGTCCGCACCCAGGCCGACACCGAGCTCGCCGAGTACCAGGGTCAGCTGGCCGATGCACGCAACGACGCGGGACTGATCATCGAGGAAGCTCGCCAGGCGGCGGAGCAGGTGCGCAAGGACCTGATCGCGCGGGCGGAAGCAGACGCTCAGGAGATCCGAGCGCGAGCGTCCGACGACATCAAGGCCGCGTCGGAGCGGGCGATGGCTGATGTTCAGGCGAAGGTGTCGGATCTCTCGATCGGGCTGGCTGAGCGGATTGTCCAGCAGAACCTGGACCGCGCGACCCAGATCCAGTTGATCGAGAACTACATCAACGAGGTCGGGGGCACGCGCCGGTGAGTGATCGTACCGATGGGTATGCGGACGCCGCGCTCGCGGTGGCGCGGGCGGAGGGTCAGCTCGGCGCGATCGAGGACGACCTGTTCCGTTTCACCCGCACCTTCGAGGGGAACGACTCGCTGAGGATGGCACTGACCGATCCGGCGATGCCGGCGTGTAGACGTATCTCGGTGGTGGAGGAACTGATGGGCGGCAAGGCGCTGCCGGCGAGCACCGCGTTGATCTCGGCGATTGTCGGGGCGGGGCGTGCCAGCGAGCTGCCCGAGATCGTCAACGCCTTTCTCGAAAAGGCCGCTTCGGAGCGCGATCACGAGGTCGCGGAAGTTCGCTCCGCCATCCCGCTGGACGACTCCCAGCAGCAACGGCTCGCGGCCGCGTTGTCGGCGGCGACGCGCAAGCAGGTCGAAGTCAAGGTCGTGGTGGACGCGTCAGTCCTCGGGGGACTGGTCGCGCGCATCGGCGACACCGTGATCGACGGCTCGGTCCGGCACCGGCTCGAGCAACTCAAGGGAACGATCTGACGCATGGCTGAACTCACTATCAATGCCGACGAAATTGCTGCGGCGCTCCGATCCCACATCGAGTCCTTCTCGCCGTCGCTCGCACAAGAGCAGCTCGGGCGGGTCCTCGAAGTGGGCGACGGTGTCGCGCGAGTCGCCGGGCTTCCGAGCGCGGCGGTCAACGAACTGCTCGAGTTCGAGAGTGGGCTGCTCGGCCTGGCCCTGAACCTGGACGAAGACACCATCGGTGCCGTCGTCCTCGGGAAGTCCGACGCGGTCGAGGAAGGCCAGGCGGTGAAGGCCACCGGCCGGATCCTCTCGGTCCCAGTCGGTGATGCGTTGATCGGCCGGGTCGTCAATGCGCTCGGCGTGCCGATCGACGGCAAGGGCCCGATCGCCTCGGACATCCAGCGACGCATGGAAGTGCAGGCCCCGGGTATCGCGGGCCGCAAGCCGGTGCACGAGCCGCTTCAGTCGGGTATCAAGGCCATCGACGCAATGACGCCGATCGGTCGGGGTCAGCGGGAACTCATCATCGGCGACCGCAAGACCGGCAAGACCACCGTCGCGATCGACACGATCCTGAACCAGCGCGGCCAGGGCGTGAAGTGCATCTACGTGGCGATCGGCCAGAAGTCGTCGTCGGTCGCGCAGACGGTCGGTACGCTCACCGAACACGGCGCGATGGATTACACGGTCGTGGTGAACGCCCCGGCCGGCGACGAGGCCGTATTCAAGTACCTCGCCCCGTACGGCGGCTGCGCTATGGGTCAGCACTGGATGGACAATGGTGAGGCCGCACTCATCGTCTACGACGACCTCTCGAAGCAGGCCGAGGCCTACCGCCAGATCGCGCTCCTGCTGCGGCACCCACCGGGTCGAGAGGCGTACCCCGGTGACGTCTTCTACCTGCACAGTCGTCTGCTCGAGCGGGCGGCCAAGCTCTCGGATGAACTCGGCTCGGGCTCGCTCACCGCATTGCCGGTGATCGAAACCAAGGCGGGCGACGTCTCGGCCTACATCCCGACCAACGTGATCTCGATCACCGACGGCCAGATATACCTTCAGGACGACCTCTTCAAGTCGGGTGTGCGCCCGGCGGTGGACGTAGGGATCTCGGTCTCTCGAGTCGGAAGTGCGGCCCAGATCAAGGCCATGAAGTCGGTGGCCGGAACGCTCAAGCTCGACCTCGCGCAGTTCCGCGACCTTGAGGCGTTCGCGACGTTCGGGTCCGAGTTGGATGCGGTGTCCAAGGCCCAGCTCGATCGTGGGTATCGCCTGGTGGAGCTGCTGAAGCAGCCGCTCAACTCGCCGATGTCGGTTGAGGAGCAGGTGGTCTCGATCTACTGCGGTACCCAGGGCATCCTCGACGACCTGCCGGTCGAGCAGGTCAAGGCGTTCGAGACACAGTTGCTCGACACCTTCCGCACCCGCCACGCCGACCTCATGGGCACGATCCGTGATTCAGGAGCGATGCCCGACGACGCGGTCATGCGTCAAGCCGTCGACGACTTCAAGGCGTCGTTCGTGGCCAAGCAGGGCGACGCTGCCGCCGCGGCGGCAGCCGTTGCGGCTGCCGATGTCACCGACACCGACGCGGAAGCACCCGGCGACGCCGCCTCCCCCAAGACCCTCGACACGGAATGACCCTCGTGTTTCCTGGCCACCCTGACGCCACAGGGTTCGCGCAGCGCAGCGGAGCGAACTCGCCAGCAAGCGAACGCCTGGAGCAGCGAGTGGCCGCGGGCCCTGGCCTTGGCGCGATCGGGCTTTGTACAGCACCCACGGATTGCGATCGTGGGTCCGCAACGAGCGCGACCATAAGCCAGAGAGCGAGCGATTAGATATGGCGGGCGGTCAGGAGCGGATTCTCAAGCGGCGCATCAGCAGTGTGCAGTCGACGAAGAAGATCACGCGCGCGATGGAACTCATCGCCGGGAGTCGGATCGTCAAGGCCCAGCAGGCAGTGCACGCGGCAGTCCCGTACAGCGATCGCATCACCGAGGTCGTGAAGGATCTCGGTGCATCCGGCGGTGGTGTAGCCAGTCCACTCCTCACTCCGCGCCCAGAGATCCGTCGGGTGGCCCACGTCGTCATCGCGGCCGATCGCGGTCAATGCGGGGCCTACAACTCTTCGGTGATTCGCGCGGCCGAGGGCTCGATGAAGGAGCAGGCCGAGCTGGGCCGCGATTACTCACTTGTCGTGGTCGGTCGTAAGGCCGAGAGCTATTTCCGCTATCGCAACTTCCGGCTCGATCACGTCTTCACCGGGTTTTCGGATCGCCCGAGTTACGAAGACGCGCGTCTGATCGGTCGCGCGGTCACGGCCGCGTTCCTCGCCGAGGAATGCGACATGGTCGAACTCATCTATACGCGATTCGTCAGTGCGGGAAGCCAAGAAGTCGTTCGGCGGCCGTTGGTGCCGCTGGAGCGTGACGTCGTCGCCGGTGGCGACGGAAGACCCGATGCAGTGAGCGCGAGCTACGAGTTCGAGCCCGCGCCCGAGTCGATCCTTGATGCGCTACTGCCGCGCTACATCGAGGCGCGCATTTTCGCTGCACTGCTCAACGCGGCGGCCTCGGAGCATTCCTCGCGCCAACGCGCGATGAAGGCGGCAACCGACAATGCCGAGGAACTCATCAAGAATCTGACGCGGATCATGAACCGAGCCCGGCAGGACTCGATCACGACCGAAATCATGGAAATCGTCAGCGGCGCCGAGGCCCTCCAATCGGACCACGCGACGCACGGCGAAGTATTCGACACCCCGATCTCCCTCGGCGACCCCGAGTGATCACCGAGCGAGGAGCTTGCTCATGACGATGACTGCTGACAACGAGGCCAGGTTGAAGGAGGGACGCGTCGTCGCGATCGCCGGACCGGTGGTCGACGTCGAGTTCCCGCCGGACGCGCTGCCCGAGATCAACACCGCGCTCGAACTCGATATCGAGCTCGACGGGAAGACGATCAAGGTGACTGCCGAGGTTGCCCAGCAGATCGGTGACGGCCGCTGCCGCGTCATCTGCATGAGCCCGACCGACGGTCTGACCCGCGGCACGGTCGTGCGCAACACGGGTCGGGGCATCACGATGCCCGTCGGTGACGGTGTGCTCGGCCACGTGTTCAACGTGCTCGGCGAGCCGCTCGACATTCCCGCCGACCAGCTCACGG
>JAENVU010000271.1 GCA_016650415.1 Acidimicrobiia bacterium | reverse complement strand
TCACGCCGCACTCCTCGTGGGCGTCACCCAACCTGGTCGGAGCCGCGATCGACATCTTTCGCGACAATCTGGCGCGCTATCTCGCCGGTGAGCCGCTGCGCCACGTTGTCGACGTCGCCGAGGGGTATTGATGGCGCAGCCGCGCGCCGCCGTCGTCGGCACCGGATTCGGCTGTCGGGTGCACGTCCCGGCGCTCCGAGCCGCCGGGTTCGACGTCGTCGCGCTGGTCGGCACCGACGCGGCCCGGACCGAACGCCGCGCCGCACGCGTGGGAGTGCCCACGGCAGTGACCCGGCTGGATGCCGTGCTCGACGCCGTCGACGCGGTGACGATCGCCACTCCGCCCGAGACCCACAAACTGCTCGCACTCGCCGCGCTCCGGGCGGGCAAGCACGTGATCTGCGAGAAGCCGTTCACGCTCGGTTCCACCGAGGCGCGCGACCTCGTGGCGGCGGCCGAACGGGCCGCCGTCACCGCGTTGATCGGTCATGAGTTCCGGTGGGCGCCGGACCGGGCGGTCGTGGCCCGGGCGATCGCCGAGGGGCACATCGGCGAACCGCTGGTGGCCACCCTCGTGCAGTACGTCTCGCTCGTCGCCGACCCCGACGTTCGGATGCCCGGATGGTGGTTCGATCAGCGGGCCGGAGGCGGCTGGCTCGGCGCGTCCGGTTCCCACGTCGTCGATCAACTCCGCGTCTGGCTCGGCGAGTTCTCGACCGTGTCCGCGGCCATGCGCCTCGTCAGTGACCGACGCGCGACCGCCGAGGATTCGTTCACTGTGCGCGCCCGCATGACCAATGGCTGCGACGTCGTCATGCAGCAGACGGCCGCGGCCTACGGCCCGATGGCCGGAATGACCCGCGTCGCCGGACGGGACGGAACTCTCTGGGTCGAGGCGGGCGAGGTCTGGCTCGCCGACCGCGACAGTGCGCGGGTCCTCGAGGTGCCGGCGGATCTGGTCCTGCCCTCGCCGCCGCCGGTGTCGGACGATCCGGTGCACGCGTACACCCACTTGGAACTCGGCCCGTATACGCGCCTGTGCGAAGTCCTGCGGTGTGGGGTCGAGGGGTCGCCGCTGCCGACGGCGGTGCCGATCCCGACCTTCGCCGACGGTCTCGCCGAAATGCAGGTCCTGGACGCCATTCGGGCCTCGGCCGCGGCCGATGGCGCCCGCGTGAACATCTAGCCCGGCCGGTCAACTTGCGGGCCTCAGGTGCCGATCATTCCCGTATGAAGCGAAGTCGTTGGATGCTCGGGCTCGGCGTGGTCGTCGTGCTGGCCGGGTGTGGCGTATCGAGTCCGGAGTCGAAACCGGCCCCGACCCAGATCACCGCGCCGGCGGCGAAGGCCCAAGGCGTCGTCGATCAACAGAACGCTGCGCTCAAGCAGATGGAACAGCAGACGAGCCAGGCCGACCCGACCGTTCCCTAGAGGCGATCACGCCCAGCGGTCGCCGTAGCGGTCCCGGTGAGTGTGGTGCGCGAACGGTTCGCGCGCCGGCGGCCCGAGCGGCCGGGCCGGGTACCCGACCGGGATCACCGCCATCGGGCGAACGGTCTCGGGGAAGCCGACGATGGCGCGCAACTCGTCCGCATAGCCCACGGCGATCGTGGTGAGGGCGGTGCCCAGCCCGATCGCGCCGGCCGCCAACATCAGGTTCTGGACCGCCGGGAAGATCGACTCCGCCACGGTCTGGCGCAACCCGCGTTCGGTATCGGCACCCACGACGATGTGGACCGGTGCGGCCGCGATGCCGCCCGTCGCGCCGGCGTCGACATCGGTGAGCAACGCCGGACTGAGGCGAGTGTGCGAGAACGCCTTGCCGGCCGAGTTCCACGCCCGCTCGATCAGGGCACCGATCGCGGCGCGTCCCGCGGGGTCCCGTACGACGACGAACTCCCACGGCTGCTTGTTCTCCGCGCTGGGGGCATAGACCGCCGCATCGAGGATGCGGGCCAGGTCGGCGTCGGCGACCGGCCGGTCCGCAAACGCGCGGTGGGCGCGTTGTGCGTGGATCACGTCGAAGAGGTCGGTCATTGCGCGCCGAGCCGCCGGAACGAGTTCACGTACATGATGCGCAGCGCGGGGTGGCGCGCCCACTGGTGCCAGGCGTCGGTGTCGGCGCCGAGGAGCTCGGTGACCAGCGGGGTCATGGCCTTGAACGCGCGTTCCGGATCGTCGGTGTCCATCTCGTAGAAGTGCATGAATCGGGGATTCGATCCCGTGGCGTGTTCGTACGCGGTGATCATCGTGTACCCGGGCACTGCCACCTCGGCGATGTGGCGGAGGTGGACGAAG
>JAENVU010000270.1 GCA_016650415.1 Acidimicrobiia bacterium | reverse complement strand
GGGGGTCTCCGAGGAGATCACCGGACGCGCGATCGCGGGCAAGCGGGACCAGATCGTGCTCGCGACCAAGGCGCGGTTCGCGATGGGTGGCGACACCAATGCCGTGGGGTCGTCGCGTCGCAACCTGCGCGCCGCGTGCGAAGCGTCGCTCACCCGCCTGGGCACCGATTGGATCGATCTCTACCAAGTCCACATGTGGGATCGACACACACCCATCGAGGAGACCATGTCCACGCTCGATGATCTCGTGCGTGAGGGCAAGGTCCGCTATATCGGTGCGAGCAACTTCGCCGGTTGGCACCTCGCCAAGGCCCTCGGCGTCAGCGCCCTCCACAACTGGGAACCGTTCGTATGCCTCCAACCGGAGTACTCACTCATCACCCGGGACGTCGAGCGCGAACTTCTGCCTCTGTGCGAGAGCGAAGGCCTGGCCGTCATCCCGTGGAGCCCGCTCGGCGGCGGCATCCTCACGGGTAAGTACTCCAAGGACGCGGAGTTCCCCGCGGGGACCCGCGGCGCCGACACCGAGAACCCGATCACCTTCACCTACCGCCTCGACGACCGCGCGTGGAACATCGTCGACGCGGTGAAGGACGCGGCCGCCAAGACCGGCAAGAGTGCCGCGCAGATCGCGCTGAACTGGGTGCTCAACCGTCGGGGTGTGACTGCACCGATCATCGGTGCGCGCAACCTGACCCAACTCGAAGACAACCTGGGCGCGACCGGCTGGCAACTCGACGACGAGACCGGCAAGGCGTTGTCCTGGGCCAGCGCGTTCCGTCTGGGCTACCCCTACGAGTTCATCCAGTACGCCGGCTGACCGCTCCCGACGAAACGAGACGACGCCATGGAACTGCGCCAGTTCGGAACCACCGGAATGCGAGTGACCGAGGTCTGCCTCGGCGCGATGACGTTCGGCCGTGAGACTCCCGAGGACGAGAGCCGTGAGATTCTCGATCGCTATCTCGACGCGGGCGGCAACTTCATCGACACCGCCAACGTCTACAACCGCGGCGCGTCCGAGGAGATCCTGGGTCGCGCCCTCGGCGCGCGCCGCGACCGCATCGTCCTGGCCACCAAATGCCGGATGCCGATGGGAAGTGGTCCGAACGACGCAGGCGCGTCCCGGCGCGTCATCCGCGACCAGGTCGAGGCCTCGCTCCGCCGACTCCAGACCGACTGGATCGACCTCTACCAAATCCACTGTTGGGATCAGAACACTCCACTCGAGGAAACGCTCTCGACACTGAACGACCTCGTGCGGGAGGGAAAGGTCCGGTACATCGGCGCGAGCAACTACACCGGCTGGCAGCTTGCGACCGCGCTCGGCGTGTCTCGCACCCACGGGTGGGAGCCCTACGTCTCGATCCAACCTCAGTACTCGCTCGTCACGCGCGACATCGAGCGTGAGCTGATCCCGCTCGCGGAGTACGCGGGCCTCGCGGTCCTGCCGTGGAGTCCGTTGGGTGGTGGCCTGTTGTCGGGGAAGTACCGCCCGGGTGAAGCACCGCCAGCCGACACGCGTGCCGCCGACAGCACCCCCTCGGCCGTGCTCATGCGCCTGCGGATCGAGGATGAACGGAACTTTGCCGTCGCCCAGGCCGTCGCCGATCTCGCGACCCGGCTCGGCAAGACCATGGCGCAGGTGGCCCTCAACTGGGTCCTGCACCGCCCCGGCGTCACCGCGCCCATCCTCGGGGCCCGGACCGTCACTCAGATCGAGGACAACCTCGGCGCGATCGGTTGGCGCCTCGACGACGAATCCCTCGCCGCCCTCGAGGACGCGAGCGCGATCGACCCGGGCTACCCCTACAACTTCATCGACTGGATCCACGCGAGGTAAGCATTGTCACAGCGCCGTGGGCGCTCGCCGTGAAGTGAATGCAGTCCCGACCAGATCGCCTTCGCAGCACGATCGAAGCCGTCTACGGATCAACGATGACGGTTCCCTTCATGAACGGGTGCGGCGTGCAGTGATACGTGTAGGTCCCGGGCTTGGTGAACTTCCGACGCCAGTGCTTGGCTTTGCCGATATCGCCGGAGTCGAACGACTTGTCGTCCGCAGTGACCGTATGGACGATGATGTCGCCGTTGATCCACTCCACGGTTTCACCGGCCTTGACGTGGACGGTCGCCGGACCGAACGCAGTCGCCGCATTCGCCGGGTCGTACGCCCCCTTCGGGATGCGCACCTGCACTGCTGATGCGGCAGGCGCGGCCGTGGTCGTGGTCGTGGTCGACGAGGCACCGGGCCCATCGCCATTTGCGGCACCGACACCACCCGGAGCGAAGATCTCGGGTTGCTCGGGGCCTTCGACGATGAGCGTCCCGACTGCGCCCTTGTGGATCGCGCGGGCGATCGCGTGGTCCACGAGGAGGTAGGTGCCGGGCACTTCGACCTTGAACTCGACCATCGTGCTACCGCCCGAGGGAATCGTGGTGGTCTGGATGCCACGTCCGGGCTGCGATATCAGATCACCCTCTCGATAGACACGGTCGAATATCTCGCCGATCACATGGAACGACGACGTGAGTTCGGGCCCGGCATTGCCCACCCAGAGCCGAACGACGTCGCCGACGCGGGCCTTGGGAGAGTTCGCTTCGGTGAGCGCACCCACCGCGCCGTTGAACACGACGTAGTCGGGTTGCTCGGCGTCCAACTTCGTCAGATCGAGCGACTCCACCCCACCAGTGGTCGTCGGGTAGAACTCGCTCTGGACGACGTAGAACTCCTTGTCGACCCGTGAGAGCCCCTCCGGTGGCTCGACGATCACGTATCCGTACATCCCGTTCGCGATATGGGTCGGGATGTCGGCTGTCGCGCAGTGGTACATGAGGAAGCCAGGGGTGAGGGCACGAGCCTCGATGCTCGCGGTTTCGCCCGGAGCCACGCTCAGCGCCTTGGCGCCACCGCCCGGGCCGGTGACGAAGTGGAAGTCGATGTTGTGGGGGTGCGCCGCCGAGAGGTTGTTGGTGAGGTGCAGTTCGACGAGATCACCTTGGCGAACCCGCAGCACGGGACCGGGTGTATGACCATTGAACCCCCATTGGGCGTACTCCACACCGGTGTCGGGATCCAAGGTTCGCTGGAACTCACTCGCATCCCAATGCACCACGACCCGCGCTTGGCCTCGACGGTGGATCGGGGCCGGCACGGCGGGGGCGTACGTGTACTGATCGCCCTCCTTGGCGTCGATCCTCGGCAGCTCGGCCTTCGGCGTGAGCTTGAGGGCGGCGTCGCCCGATGCGACCGCGCTCGACGCCCCGGCAGCCTCTTTGGCGTCCTGCGCGTCGCTGCGCGCACCCGAGGCAACGAAGAACGTCGAGACACCGAAGACGAGCGCCGTCAAGCTGCACACGGCAGCGAGAACCATGAGGCCGTCGTAGCGGCGCGACTTGGTCATGGTGCAACCTCCGTATTGGGATGGGCCGTTGCCGGCTCCGGGAGTGTGGAGAGCTTGGTTGCCGCGAGTTCCGCGAGGAGCTGACTGCGGGCCCGCGTCCAGGGCTGGTGGAGCGCGCACGCCCCGGTGGCGTCACACGGTCGTCGCTCGAGGACGCAGCGGCCCGACTCCGTCGGGCCTTCGACGGCTTCGATGACCTGGAGGACACTGATCTCGTTCAGGTCGGCGCTCAAGAAGTAGCCGCCCGTGGGTCCCGGTTCGGAATGAACCCAGCCGCGCCCTACGAGGGGCGTCATCACTTGCGCAAGGAATCCCGGGGTGGTCCCGATCCGGCGGGCCAGCTCGCCGGATTTCGACCGAGACGCACCGCCCAGCGCCAGCAGCGCCTGAGTCGCGAGATCGGTCTTGCGGGTAATCTCTAGTCGCACAGTCAGAGACTATATATCTCCGCAGGGAAGTGGCTGCATTGGTCTGGTGGCAAAGGCGGCGAGGACCGGACGACTCGAAACCGCCGTGACGTCGCTGGTCGCATGACTCCACCCGACGGACATTCCGACACGCGTTCCGCGACCTACTGGTCGCGCTTCGAGCGCTGAAACCCCCGGCCCAGCCCCGGGGAGGTGGTTAGACCGCGAGGAGGTCGCGGGCGCCGGTGTCGGCCGACGGGTGACGCAGCTTGCTCATCGCCCGAGCTTCGATCTGGCGGATCCGCTCCCGGGTCAGGTTGAAATACTCGCCAACCTCTTCCAGGGTCCTCGGCTCGCCCCGGTCGAGACCGAAACGCAACGCCAGAATCTGACGCTCGCGCTCGTCCAACGGCGAAAGCAGCTTCTCGATCTCCGCCGGCAGCAACGCGGTCGCGGCCACTTCGAACGGAGACTCCGCCGAGCGGTCCTCGACGATGTCGCCAAGTTCGGCGTCGCCATCTTCACGGAGCGGCTCGGACAACGAAAGCGGCTCGGCCGCGAAACGCAACGCCTCGGTGACCTTGTCCTCGGGCATCTCGACCTCGGCCGAGAGTTCCGCCAACGTGGCCGGGCGCCCGAGCTTCAGCTCCAGGCGCGAACGGGCCTTCTGCAACCGGGCCAGCGTGTCGCCCGCGTGAACGGGGAGCCGGATCGTCCGACCGGTGTTCGCGATGCCGCGGGTGATCGCCTGACGAATCCACCACGTCGCGTAGGTGGAGAACTTGAAGCCCTTGCGCCAGTCGAACTTCTCGACGGCGTGCATCAGGCCGAGGTTGCCTTCCTGGATGAGATCCAGGAGCGGCAGGCCCGAAGCCTGGTACTTCTTGGCGATCGAGACGACCAGACGCAGGTTCGACTGTACGAAGGTGCGCTCGGCGTCGTCGCCGACTCGGACGTTCTTTCGCAGTTCGCGCTTCTTCGTCGCGGTCACACTCTTGCCGCCGGCCTCGAGATCGGCCACGGCCTCTTTGCCCAGCTCGATCTGCTGGGCGAGTCGCACCTCGTCGTCCTTGGTCAGGAGCGGGTATTGCCCGATATCGGTCAGATACAGCCGAACCAGGTCTTCTTCATCCCGTTCCACGCGTTCTTTTGCCAAGAAAATCGGTCTCCGAAACTCGAACTTGTGGATAAGTCAACAACGTCGGGAGGGCTTGGAAAGATTCCCGGCCCGCCGGAAGTGGTCTCTGTACGATACAGAGTCCGTCAAGGCGCTTTTTCCACATGGGTCTGTGGATAACGTCAGTCCGAGGAGGCTCTGTGTCAAATGTGGAGATCAGCGTAGTCGCTGGGCTGTTCCAATCTCGCAGTGGAAACGAGGCGGAACTTGCCGCGGTGCTCGCGCGCTACGTGGTGCTCAGCCGGTCCGTGACGGGCTGTCGCAACATCGATCTCGTCACGTCGACCTCGACACCAGGGCGTTTTCTCGTGGTCGAGAAGTGGGACGACGCGGACGCTCAGCGCGACCACCTCAACAGCGAGGCGATGGTCACGATGGCGACGCAGGCGTCACCCCTCCTGACCCAACCCCCGGATCTCGAGCTGTACGACGTGATCTCGGCCCACGACCTGGAGTAACCGGATCAGACCGGGGCGATACGGCGCAGCGATTCCTTGCGGATCGACTTCTTCCGCTCGGGCCGCGTATCGGCCTCGGCCAGGGCATCGGCCATCGTCGCCAGCTCGTCCCACGTCAGACTCGCGCCCGACCAGAGCCGCTCGAACTCCGCATCGGCGAGATCGTTGAATCCGCCGTAGAGCCGGAAGGTATAGCGACGCCGCTGGACCCGCACCGGGTATCCCAAGGCGGCGAGCCGGCCCTCGGCGTATGCGTCCCAGATCGTGCGTTGCCGCTCGTCGAGTTCCTCGTCGGCCGGTGCGTTCTCGAAACCACCGACGAGGCGATCCTTGGCCCGCAACAGACCCGCACCCAGTTCGACCCGGGTGTTGTCGGGTGACAATCCGGTCTGGCGCTGCGGGCTCTCGAAGCACCCACCGGTGAACCAGAGCTTCGCCGCCCCGTCGACGATCTCGACCACCGAGGCCGTCAACGGATGCGGGAGCACCTCGTCGACCTCGATCGTGACATCGACGTCGGCAGGAAACGAGACCTCGGCGATCGTCCGGTCGATGATCGCGCGTACTTCGTCGGCATCGAACTTGACCAGCGTGAACTCCGCCGGGATCAACGTCACGCTCACGTGCTCTTCCCCTCTTGGCCCTCAGGGCCGGACCATTGCGGAGCGCTAGGACGAACCGGCAACCAGAGCCTCGGCGTCCCGCTTCGCTTGGGCCGCGAGCTCCGCGATCTCGTCGATCTCGTCGGTCGAGAACCCGGCCATCGAGCGGAAGTTGCGGGCCAGCTGGATGGGGTTGTCTTCGGTCTCCCCGCGGAACCCACCGAGGCTGAACAGCTTGTCGACGGTGCGCTGGAACTCGAGGGCCTTCTCGAGCCGCTCGGGATCGTCCTTGGTCATGCGCCGCAGCCAGTCCGAACCCATCTTCACGTGGGTGACTTCGTCGGCGAGCATCCAGTCTTCGCAGAACTCGAGGACCGGGTCGCCGGAACTGTCGCCGAACTCCTTCATGGTGTTGAAGACGTCGATCGCGAGACCTTCGAGGGCGCGGTTGACGCCGCAGAGCCGCAGGACCGGGTCCGGCGCGCAGGCCGCTTCGTACAGGAAGACGGCCTCGGAGTATTCGCCGATCTCGGTGCCCATCCAGTCGCCGAGCTTGACCGAGATCTCGACGTGACGGCTCTCGTCCCAGCACTGACGGGCCATGTCGAGCTTCAAGGCGAACGGAGCCTCGTCGTCGTCGAAGTCGAAGGTGGTCCGGCCGGCGCCTTCGAGTGCCTGGATCTCACCGGTGAAGATGCCGTGCATCAGGTTGCGGGCCCGGTCGGCCGCCGCCGGCCGCTCCGGCTGGAGACGCGCCGAACCGAGATCACGCTCACCGATCTTCTGGTTCCGAGGATCCATGACCTGATCCATGATCGAGGTCCGCACGAAACGCGAGTCACGCGCCAGCATGTCGGGGGGCAGTTGCTTCCTCATAGCGAGGCTCCTTCGGTTGCAACGATGGGTCCCAGGCTACCGGGCCCCGAAATACCGCCGGCCGCCAGGATGAGCTTCTCGAGCTCGGCCTGCCTCCGGGTGGCCCGATCGACTTCCTCGGGCGTCTCGATGAGGGATTGGAGCAACATCTCGCCCTCCCGCCAATCCTCGAACTCGTCCTGGAGCATGAAGCCCAGCGAGCGTTGGGTCGGCGAGTCGGTGATCCGGCTGGTGCCGTTCAGGTGGTACGTGTACGCCGCGATCTTGCGGGGCAGCAGCACCCGGAACACGCCGACGAGCTTCTCGATCGTGTGTTCCGGTGCCTCGGGCTCGCGCAGGGCCTCGACGAACGCCTCCATCTCGGGGTTCGGGGCCTCGCACAGGCGGTCGGTGTCCATCTCCCGCAGCTCAGGGAGGCGCTTGTCCATCAGCTCCGCGTGCCACGCGTGGTGGTAGCAGTGACGACCGAGGACGAGCTTGACGTCGAGTTCGGGGACGGTGGCGACCCATCCGCCGAGCGATTCGAAGAGCCGCATCTCGAGCCACTTGTAGTTGCCGACCCGGCGAGCGGAGTCCTCGACGGAGAAGATCCCCGGAAGCTCCCGTCGGTCCCAGGGCGCAAAGGCCGCGCGTGGCTTGTAGGGGTCGGCCATTGAAAGCGGCTCCGAACGTCGTTGCGGGCCCGAAAAATCAGGGATCTCAGGCATTCTTCGTCCCCTGGAGCTCTGGGGTCAAGCACACGTGACGGGAGTCACGTCACGTTCCGCTCAGTGAGTGAGTCGGGCCCGGCTCGGACGGCGGTCCGACGCCGTGCTCAGCCCGGCCAGCGATTGGTGAGTGGTAGCCGCCGGTCCCGTCCGAATGCCTTCGGCGTGACCCGCACCCCTGGGGGCGCTTGCCGACGCTTGTATTCGCTGCGATCCACCAGCCGCGCGATCCGCACGACGGTCTCCCGGTCGAATCCCTCGCCAACGAGATCGGCGATCGAACGGTCGTCCTCGACATAGCCCTCGAGGATCGCATCGAGAACCGGGTAGGGCGGCAGTGAGTCTTCGTCCTTCTGATCGGGACGCAGTTCCGCGCTGGGGGGCTTCTCGATGACCGAACGGGGCACGACCTCACGTTCCAACCGGCGGTTGATGTCTTCGCACAACGCGTAGACGAGCATCTTCGGGACATCCTTGATGACGGCGAACCCGCCCGCCATGTCGCCGTACAAGGTGCTGTAGCCCGTTGCCATCTCGCTCTTGTTGCCGGTGGTGAGGACGAGCCACCCGAACTTGTTGGAAATCGTCATCAGGATGGTGCCGCGGATGCGGGCCTGCAGGTTCTCCTCGGCCACTCCCGGTTCCATGCCGGCAAACGGTACGGCGAGCATCTCGATGAACGACTCGTGAGCGGGCTCGATCGGGATCGTGAGTGTCCCGATGCCCAGGTTCTCGGCGAGTCGCCGCGAGTCGGTGACACTCCCCTCGCTCGAGAATCGCGACGGCATCATCACGCCGGTGACCTTGTCGGGCCCGAGCGCATCGGCGGCAACCGCGGCCACCAACGACGAGTCGATGCCGCCCGAGAGACCGAGCAGCACGTGAGTGAACCCGTTCTTCACCATGTAGTCGCGCGTGCCCAGCACCAGCGCGCGGTACACCTCGTGCACCGATTCGAGGAGCGGCTCGATCCGAGCCGGCTTTCCCGGCATTCCGAGGTGACCCTCGGTGATCGCAACCTCGGCCAATGGTTCGGGCTTCGGTCGGCCGACGGGGGGCTTGCGATGCACCCGACGGCGGACATCGAGGTCGGCGACGAGCAGGTCTTCCTCGAACTGCAGCGCGCGCGCCACCAAGGTCCCGTGCTCGTCGATGACCATCGACGCACCGTCGAAGACGAGTTCGTCCTGACCGCCGACCAGGTTGGCGTACAGGATCGGCGTTTGGGCATCGATCGCTCGGGTCGCCAGCATCGCTTCCCGCTCGCCGACTCGGCCGGCGAAGTACGGCGACGCATTGATGTTGACGATCAGCTCGGCGCCACCCTCGGCCTGGGTGAGGATCGGGCCGGTCGGACTCCACGCGTCTTCGCAGATGGTCAGCCCGATGCGCAGTCCCGCAACCACGAAGAGGGGCCCGTCCTCCGCCCACGGCTCGAAGTACCGCTCCTCGTCGAACACGGAATAGTTCGGCAGCAGGTGTTTCCGGTAGATCCCTTGGACCGCACCGTGGGCGCAGAGCGCGGCCGAGTTGGCCAGCGTGCCGTCGGCCATCAACTCGGGGAATCCGAGGACCGCGGCGACGTGCGTGGTGTGCGCGGCCAGCTTGGCGATGGACTCGGCGGCGTCGGCCACGAAGGCCGGGCGCAAGAGCAGATCCTCGGGCGGATACCCCGTGACGGCGAGCTCGGGAAACGCCACCAGATCGGCATCGACCCGACCGGCGCGCTCGTAGGCATCGAGGATGCGGGCTTCGTTCCCCTCCAGGTCGCCCACGACGAGGTTGAGCTGCGCGGCAGCGACTCGGATACGAGGCATCGGCAGAGATTACGGGTCGATCGGCCCCGAACCCCAACGCGATTGGGCGCCTTCGGGCTCAGCTCCTACCCTGACCGCCGGCCCGAGCGCGACCGCCTCGGAGCGCAGGTACAGAGGAGTGACCAGCGATGGCTCGCAAGGTGTTCGTGATCGGCGTCGGGATGACCAAGTTCGAGAAGCCCGGTGGCAAGGACTGGGACTACCCGGACATGGCCAAAGAGGCCGGGACCAACGCGCTCACGGATGCCGGGATCGCCTACGAC
The DNA here is from genome assembly GCA_016650415.1 of Acidimicrobiia bacterium. Lineage (GTDB taxonomy): Bacteria > Actinomycetota > Acidimicrobiia > IMCC26256 > JAENVU01 > JAENVU01. The sequence goes on along the minus strand of JAENVU010000270.1, from coordinate 1,100 downwards.
GAGATCGAACAGGTCGCCGTCGGCTACTGCTACGGCGACTCGACCGCCGGCCAACGCGCGTTGTACGAGATCGGCGTGAGCGGCGTGCCCGTCGTCAACGTCAACAACAACTGTGCGACCGGTTCTTCGGCGTTGTACCTGGCGAAGCGCTTCATCGAGGGCGGCCTCGCGGAATGCACGCTCGCGCTCGGTTTCGAGAAGATGGAGAAGGGCTCGCTCGGTATCAAGTACATGGACCGGGCGATTCCGATGCAACGCACGTTCGAGGCGATGAACGACAAGCGCGGCTTCACCAGCGCGCCTCCGGCGCCCCAGATGTTCGGCAACGCCGGGCGGGAGTACATGGAGCGCTACGGCGTGAAGGCCGAATCGTTCGCCCGCATCGCGGAGAAGAACCACCGCCACTCGGCGAACAACCCGTACTCGCAGTTCCGCGACATCTATACGCTCGACGAGATCCTTGCCTCGCCGATGGTGCACGAGCCCCTCACCAAGTTGCAGTGCTGCCCGACGTCCGACGGATCCGCCGCCGTGATCCTTGCGTCAGAGGACTTCGTGCGCTCGCACGGGCTCGAGGACCAGGCGGTCGAGATCGTCGGCATGTCGATGAAGACCGACTTCCCCTCGAGCTTCGACTCGGGGTCCGACATGAAGTTTGTCGGCTTCGACATGTCGCGGGTCGCGGCGCAGGAGGTCTACGAGCAGTCCGGGTACGGACCGACCGACGTCGACGTCATCGAGCTGCACGACTGTTTCTCCGCGAACGAGTTGATCACTTACGAGGCGCTCGGCCTGTGCGACGAGGGCGGCGCCGGCGAGCTGATCGATTCGGGTGCGGTGACCTACGGCGGTGACTGGGTCGTCAACCCGTCGGGCGGACTGATCTCGAAGGGCCATCCGCTCGGCGCGACCGGGCTCGCCCAATGCTCCGAACTCACGTGGCAGCTGCGGGGCACGGCCGACCAGCGTCAGGTCGCCGGCGCCGAACTCGCCCTCCAACACAACCTCGGCCTCGGCGGTGCCTGCGTGGTCGCGATGTACAAGAAGGCCGAACTGGTCTGATCTCCCGATTCCGACGCGCGTTTCGCGACCTATCGGTC
>JAENVU010000269.1 GCA_016650415.1 Acidimicrobiia bacterium | reverse complement strand
GTCGAACTCGACCGCGACGGTGACGCGCTCGTCGCGTGGAAGCCCGCCTTCGGTGGCCAGATCGTCGCCGCCATCCGTTGCACGACCCGCCCGCAGATGGCGACCGTGCGCGCCGGCGTGCTGGCGCGGCCAACGCCCCGGGCTCATCGACCCCCGATCACGGTCATGCCGGTCGAGGCACGAAGCCGGGTCCAGATCCTGGCCCGGACCCGGGACGACGACCTCGACACGCTCGCCGATGCCCGGGTCGTCGTGGGCGTCGGCCAAGGCGTCGACCCGGCCGATTACCCGAACCTCGATCCACTGCTGAGCGCGCTGGACGCCGAGCTCGCCGCCACCCGGAAGGTCACCGACCAGGGCTGGCTGCCGAGGGCCCGGCAGTTGGGGATCACCGGACGAACGATCGCACCGCGCCTGTACGTGAGCATCGGCGCCAACGGGAAGTTCAACCACATGGTCGGGGTCCGCACCGCGGGCACGATCGTCGCCATCAACTCGGATCCCGACGCGCTGGTGTTCGACGCCGCCGACTTCGGGATCGTCGGCGATTACCGCGAGGCGGTCCCGGCCCTCACCAACGCGATCGCCGCGGTCACTCGGTCGGCAGCTCGCTCGTAGCGAGCTTCTCCAACGTCTCGAGCTCTTCTCCGAGGTAACCGATGAGGGACCAGAGGTCCGGCACCATCTCGCGGTCGGCCACGAGTCCGAAGTCGAGGTTGCCGTTGTACGACATCATCGTCATGTTGAGACCGACACCGTCGACGATGGTCGAGATCGGGTAGATGCCTTCCATCCGCGCGCCGCTGACGTAGAGCGGGAACTGCGGGCCGGGCACGTTGGAGATGATTACGTTGAACGGCAGGTTCACGCGGTCCATCAACCGCGAACGGGTGATCACCCGCCCGGCGACGCCGAGCACCGACGGTGGTGTGAACTGGGCAAAATCCTGGAGGAGCGACGCCGGCACCGCGCCGTGTTCCTGCTTGGCGACGCCCATCTCGCCCTTCATCGCCTGGAGTCTCCGGCCCGCATCCGGCTCGTCGGTCGGCAAGACCGCGACCATCGCCGAGATCCGGTTCCCGCCCGCCGCCATCTCACGGTCGTCTCGAATCGAGACCGGCACCATCGCAAGGAGCGGCAGATCGGGAAGGGCGTCGTGCTCGACCAGCCACCGGCGCAGCGCACCCGCGCACAGGCTCATGACGACGTCGTTGACCGTTGCCCCCGTCGCGTTCTTCACCGTCTTGACCGTGCTCAACGGCAGGGACCCGAACGCGAACCGGCGATGCGGCGTGATCACGCCGTTGAACGCGGTCTTCGGCGCCTGCACCGTCGGCCGCGACAACACGTCGTCGCGGTGCTTCACTCCTGGTGCCTTCAACGCGAAGTTCCGCATGATCGAACCCAGCGCCGGAACGGTCTGCCGCGCGATCCGCATCCCGACCCGCGGCCGCGTCACCGCCCCGAGCATGCCGCGCGCCATCATCTCGCCCGACGACGGCTCGCGTTCCCACTGCCAGGGCTCGGCCGGCGCGGGAGTTGGCACCGGCTCGGGCTCGATGTCGAGGAGCACCCCGAGAATCTCGGCGCCTGCGACCCCGTCGACGCACGCGTGATGAATCTTGGTCAGTTGCGCGATGAGGCCCCCTTCGAGGCCTTCGATGACGTACATCTCCCAGAGCGGCCGCGAGCGATCCAGGTGACGTGCGGCGATGCGCCCCGCGAGCTCGGCGAGTTGGCCCTTGTCGCCGGGCGGCGGAACCGCGATGTGGCGCAGGTGGAAATCGAGGTCGAAGTCCGGATCCTCGATCCAATACGGATGATCGAGTCCGAGCGGCACCTCGACCAGTCGCCGACGGAATGGCGGCACCAGATGAAGGCGGGCTTCGACCAATGCCCGGATTTCGTGGTAGCCGACCGGATGCGGCGCCGTCGCCGGATCGAACACGGCGAGCGATGCAACGTGTCCGTACGTGGTCGGGCCTTCGAGCTGGAGGAACGAGTTGTCCAACCCGGTGAGCTGATGCATTGCGACCTCCGCAGGCGACGGCGTGGAACCGCCAGACTACGAGACGCCGGGAAAAATGTGGAGCGGCTAGTTCCCGCTCTTCGCCGGCGGCCGCCAGAAGACCGCGAGCAGGGCGGCACCGCCCCCGAGCCCGGCGATCGCGGCGATCGCAAGACCCTTCGAACCCGCCAACCAGTTGGAGTCGATGTGCCAGTCGATCGACCATTTCCCCGCGCCGATCCCGCCGATCGCGAGGCCGGTCAGGAGCAGGGTGAGCACGTACTCGTAGCCCTCACCGGGCCGGAAGATGAAGAACCCGTTCTTGAGGTGGTTCGTGATCAGCGCCACCAGCATCACTCCGACGACTCCCCCGGCCGCGAGTGGCGTGAGGAATCCGAGGATCAACATCGCGCCGGCGCCGAGTTCGGTGAGGCTGGCGAGCCAGGCGTGCAGGATCCCCGGCTTCATCCCGAGCGATTCGAACCAGCCCGCCGTGCCCTCGATCTTGCCGCCCCGGAAGATGTGGTTGTAGCCATGAGCGATCATCACGACCCCGACCGCTATGCGCAGGATGAGCATCCCGGCCCACACTCCATCGACGTTGTTCATGATTCCCCTCCGGTTCGTGACCTGCTGAACCTACCCGGGATGCTCGATTCACGGGCCGATGCCGCCGTCGGGAAGTCCACGGGTGCTGGCACACCCTCGCCTCCGGGTGCCGATGCCCTTGCCCGACCGGGGGCATTCGGGATCTGATGAACTCCGTGGTCACTGGAGGGACGGGGCTCGGATGAAGGCGGCACTCTTGGTCGCCCGGTCGGAGTTTCACCGGCGACGGGGTTCGTTGATCGTGGTTGCACTCCTGGCCGCGGTCACCACGATGGCGGTCGCCACCGCGCTCGCCGGCGCGTATCGAACTGCGACGAGCGTCGAACGTTTCCGCACCTGGGCGAACGCGAGCGACGGCTACTTCCAGACCAATGACAAGGCGCAGCTGACGGAGCTGCGCAGCCAGGTTCTCGAGACCGGTCGCGCCGAACTCCTGGGCGATCGGTGGCTCGTGAACGCCTTCCTCGACCACGCGCCGATCCGTGACATCGCGATCTACTCGGACCCCGCGAACCGGTTCGGGCGCACCATCGAACGGCCGCGCGTCCTG
>JAENVU010000268.1 GCA_016650415.1 Acidimicrobiia bacterium | reverse complement strand
TCACGGTGGGTGGCCGAGGTCGCTCAGCTGCGTGATCTCACCGTCGACTGGAGGTTCATCAGCCTCCGGATGGTGAACGCCGGCAAGGACTACGAACGGGATTTCCCGCCGCGCTACATCGCAGGCCACGGCTCGGGACTCAAGCTCTTGCGGGTGGCGGCGGCGATGCGCGCCGACGGTCGGCGGGACGAGATGGGCGCCCTCTACACCCGCTTCGGCGGCGATATCCACGTCCGCCGGCTCCGCGAAGAGATCGTCGACCACTACGAGGAGGGATTCCCCGACTACCTCCGGTCCGCGGGGATCGCCGAGCAATACATCGAAGCCGCCAACGACGGGCAGTGGGATGCCGCGGTGCAGGCCGACACCGACGAGGCGCTCGCGCGCACCGGCGCCGACGTCGGCACCCCCATCATCAGCTTCCGACGGGACGGTGACCTCAACTCGTTCTTCGGACCGGTCATCAGCCGAGTGCCCTACGGAGACGATGCGACGCGACTCTGGGACGCACTGTGGGAAGTGGTCAACTTCCCCGGCTTCGCGGAGGTCAAGCGCTCGATCCGCGAACGACCGCAGCTGGCCGACTCGCTCGGCTGAGGGGTCAGCTCGGCGTCGGCGCGAGGAGGCGGGACCGGAACAGGTCGAGGACCTGGTCCAGTGCGGCACGTGATGGTTGGCCCGGTTCGTCGATCAGGTCACCGGTCAACACCGAGTGGGCCTTGCCCAGCGCGCTGTCGGGGTGACCGTCCTCCTGACGGAGTTCGACCGCGACGAAGCCATCGCCCAGCCGTTCCCGCAGAAAGTCGAACCGCTCGGCGGGAACGAACGGATCACCGTCGAACCGCAGCCCGAGGACTTGCAGCCCCTCATTGACGCACCGCAGCCGCACCGTCTCCAGATCGGCATCGCTGCTGTCGATGGAGCGCTTGCGGGATTTCGTGATCCCGATCGGGAGCGACGGCTGCGACACGACCGGGGCGAGGACGAGCGGATCGACGGCCATTGCCAACGCGAAGCCGCCGGTGAAGCACATCCCGACCGCACCGACACCCGGACCACCCGCGCGCTCGTGTTCCTGATGAGCCAACGCACGGAGCCAGCCGACGACCGGTGACGAGCGACCGATGGCCAACGATGTGAACTCACGACTGATGCAGATCTTCGACCACGAACTCAGCATGTATCCGGCTTGGCCGGCCTTCGACCCGATGAAGGGGTCACGGCCCGCCTGGCCGAAGAGGTCGGGGCACACCACGGTCAGACCGAGCGCGGCGACCCGATCGGCGAAGCCGAGCACGTAGGGCGAGAGCCCCGGCATCTCGGTGATGACCATGACCACCGGCCCGGTTCCCTTGCGATAGACGTCGTGGGTCGCGCCGTCGTGGGTGAACGCGTACTTCTCGAACGAGTCGAGTTCGCCCTTGGGTGCGCGCGTGGGGAAGTCGGTCATCGGGTCCTCCGTCGGAAAGAGTGGCTCAGTCTCGCGGATCGAGCGACGGTGCGGGCGGGCCGTCGGGGACCGCCCAGTGCGGCTCCCGCTTCTCGGCGAACGCGCGGGGCCCCTCTTCCTGGTCCGGGTGACCCCACATGCCGACGATCTCCCGGGCTCCGGCCCGGCAGGCCTCGGTCAACCCCAGCTCGAGTGCACCCCACAATGCCCGTTTCGTCGCCGCCATCGCAGCCGGAGAGTTCCGCGCGATGGTGCGCGCGAGTTCGCTCGCACGGTCTCGGAGGGCAGCCGGATCCGCAACCACTTCGGAGATGATCCCCAGCGCCAGCGCTCGCGCCGCGTCGATGCGTTCGTACCGGCCGATCAACGCCATCCGCGTCACGGCTTCCATCGGCGACCGCTTCGCGAGCGCGATCGTTTCGAAGGCCGAGACTTGCCCCACCGACACGTGCGGGTCGAGGAAGGTCGCGTTGGCGCTCGCGATCACGATGTCGGCGTCCGCCACGAAGTGCAGCCCGCCACCGGCGCAGACGCCGTTGACCGCGGCGATCACCGGCTTGGCGACCTCGTTGTGCCAGGCGGTCAGCTTCAGGCTCGCGTCGCGGGTGCGTCGCGACTGCTCGCGCAGGGCATCAGGATCTCGGGCGAGCTGACCGACGTCGAGCCCGGTCTGAAACGCCGACCCATTGGCAGTGTTCACGATGACCCGCACGTCCGGGTCGGCGTCGAGTTCCCGCCACGCGTCCTCGAGCTCGTCGAGCATGGTCGCGTTCATCGCGTTCGCGGCATCGGTTCGGTCGAAGATCAGCCATCCGACCGGTCCGTCACGCCGTACCTCCAGGGTCGCGTAGTCAGTCATGGTCGATCACGGCGTCGTTCGTTCGGCGGTGACGATCGCGAAGCTCGCATCGAACGTGTCGAGCAGGCCGAGGAACCACTCGAGCCGAGACCGATCGCCGGTGACCATCAGGTCGGCCGGGCCGAGGTCGTCGAGCGAGGTGGTGCCACTCGCGAGCCGGGCCAGCGCCAGGTGAGCGATTTCCACACCCAGGTCCGCTGCGACGTCATGACGGTCCGGCGTGCCGTGGACCGCTCCGTGCTCGACACCGATGAACCAACGTTCGTCGCGGTCGGTCACGGTCAGGTTGATGCCCAGCCGCTCGGCGCCGATCCGCTCCCCGTCGAGTCGGACTCCGATCAGGTCGATCAACATCTCCGTCGTCATCGCCCGCAGGATGTCGATACTCGAAGCCATCGAACCGCCGAGCCGCGCCGCACCATGGCGCAGCTCCTGCGCACCGGTCAGGTAGAAGTCCCGCCACGGGCCGGATTCGCTCCCGTACCCCAGCTGCTCGAACACATCGGCTTGGAGCAAGTGCGCCTCGCGGTTCTCCGGCTCGGCGAAGACCACATGATCGAGGACCTGGGCGGCCCACCGGTACTCGCCCGCGTCGATGCATGCCCGCACTCGGTCGAGGATCGAGTCCGCGCCGCCCATGAACTCGACGTAGCGCACCGACGCTTCGACCGGCGGAAGCGGATGCAGATGAGCCGGGTTCCCGTCGAACCACCCGAGGTAGCGCTGATACACCGCCTTCGCGTTGTGGCTCAACGTGCCGTAGTAGCCACGGACATGGAAGCGGTCACCCAGCCCGGGAGGCGGGCCCAGCGTCTCCGCGATCTCGAGGGGAGTGTCACCGTGATTGGCGCGCCGCATCGTCTGGTCGTGGATCCAGCGGTAGGCGTCGCGCTGTTCGGCCATGAACTGGCGCGCCACCTCCGTACCGAATCGCGGCCAGTGGTGACTCATGAAGACGATGTCGGTCGCGTCGGCGAAGAGCTCGATCGACTCGTTGATGTACTTGCTCCACGAGAGCGCGTCCCGAATCTGCGCGCCGCGCGGCGTGTAGACGTTGTGCAGCGTGGCGCTGCAGTTCTCGGCCATGCACAGCAGCCGCCGATCGGGGAGAAAGATGTTCATCTCGGCCGGCGCTTCCGTGTCGGGCGTGTACTGGAACCGGAGGCGCACGCCGCCGATCTCGAGCTCCTGACCCGTATGCGTGATCTCGACCGTCGGCGCGATCAGGCCGGTCGTTCCGAGCAACGGGATCGCCTTCCCGAGGCCGCAGTCGACGTGACCCAGCTCGTCGCCGGGCAATAACCGGCCGTACATGTAGCTGGCGCGCCGCATCATCACGGCGCCGGCCACGACGTTCTCGCTGATCGCCGCTTCGAGGAAGCCGACGGGCGCGATCACCTGAACCCGCCCGTTCGCGACGTCGTCGTCGGCGATGACGCCCCGCACACCTCCGAAATGGTCGATGTGGCTGTGGGTGTAGATCACCGCGGCGACCGGACGCGGTGCCTGATGTTGGTGCAACAACTCGAGCGCGAAGGCAGCCGTCTCGCTGGCCGTGAGTGGATCGATGACGATCCAGCCGTCGGCGGACGCGATGAACGTGATGTTGGAGAGATCGACGCCCCGCACTTGGTAGACACCCTCGGCAACTTCGAACAGGCCGTGGATCGCGTTGAGTCGGGCTTGGCGCCACAGCGACGGGTTCACCGACGGCGGCGCGTCACCCTCGATGAACTCCCAATCCTTGGGATCCCATACGGCGTGACCCCACGCGGGATGCATCGCCGGCCCCGGAAGCGGCGCGATTCGACCTCGGGTGGCGTCGTCGAAGTCGGCATCCGTGACCGGCAACGTGGCCGCGAGCGCGCCATGACGGGCCGCGGTCGTCGCACTGGCCGGTTTGCGATCCACCGATTCCACTGATCCTCCCGAGGGTCGGGGAGGACGCTACGCGATCCGCACGGACCGGCCACCGGTCAGCCCGCGGATCCGGCGACCACCTCGCGCAGCGGGTCGTCCGACTCGAACCCGTCGGGGCCGGGCCCGGTCCAGAACGCCAGCAGCGTCGCGGCCGCCGCCAGATAGAGGTTCCCCGCCTCCGGGTCCGCCGCCATGGCGTCGAGACAGGCCAGCGTGTACTTGATCAGGTGGGCATCGTGGCGCACCACGACCCGGCTCACGATCTCGGTGCGAATCTCGTCGAACTCCGCTCGACCGGCGTGCCACGCGCGACCCGCACTTGGTCGCATCCCCAGTTCGAGTGCATCGGCGAAGGTGCCACCGGGGGAGTCGAGTTCGACCGTTCCCGGGATCGACTCGGTCGCCAGCGCGGCCAGGAAACCGGTGAGGTAGGTGGCGGCGACGGCAACGCCGAGCGAGGGGTCGGCGAGCCGCGGTGCGATCGCGACCGCGGCCTGGGTCATCGTGAGCGCGTGACTCCAACCGTAGGGAGCGTGCTGGGCCGGGCCGAGCACCATCGCCCGCGCCGCCGCGCGCAGGAGCACCGTCCGAGCCGCGGCCGGCGTCACGCCGGCCAACGCCGGTCCCAGCCGCGTGGGTGCGACGTCGCGGTCGACCTGATGCATCAGCGGGGAGATGAACGTGCTGCCCGGGACCCCGAGGGCCGGGAGCGTGCGCAGCGCGGCGTCGAGCGCCGCCGGTGAGCCACCCGTCGACGGTCGATCCCGGATCCACTCCAGTTGCAGGTGTGGAAACCGAGCGAGTTCACGAACGAGCGGCCGCAGCATCGCCGTGGACGCCTCGGCCCGGGGGGCCACCCGCGGGAGGAGGTACAGGAAGATCGGAGCGTGGCCGGCCGCCGCCAGGCTGGGCAGGACCGCGTCGCCGAGCACGCCCGCGAGGTCGGCGGGCGCCACCGCGGCCGCCACGGCCTGCGCGGCGAGATCCGCAGCTTCGAGGTCACCGGCCGACAGCGCACCGGCGAGGTCGGCAGTCGGTGATCCGTCGCCCGTGGGATCCGGTGCCGGAACGTACGGCGCCTGCGCCTCGTACCGCGCGACCAACGCCGCCAAGCGGAGCCGGGCCACCGGCCGAGCATCAGGCTCGGCCCACGGGAGGAGCGCGGCGCGAGCCAGGACCTCGAGGGGAGCGTGGAGGATGAACGAGTCGGCGTGATCGTCGCGCGGCACCTCGACGCGCCGACTCACCCGGCGGACCAGATCCGCGTCGGACGCGGTATCGCCGCCCAGCTCGCGATAGGTGCGGTGGACGGACTCGATTCCGACGGGAGGTACGGTCATGCCCGAATAGTAGAAGTTGAAGTAAACTTCAAGTCAAGCCTTCTTTCGAGCGACCGAGGACGCCACGGTGGACGACGAACTCCTGACGATCGGCATGGTCGCAGACCGCACTGGCATCGCCGCATCGGCATTGCG
>JAENVU010000267.1 GCA_016650415.1 Acidimicrobiia bacterium | reverse complement strand
GTTGAGGACGGCCCCGACGCCGGTCTGCACTGCACACCCGAGCACACAGGCGACCTCGAGCGGCACGTCCTGGTCGACCTTGACCACTCCGAGCTCAGGCATGATCGCGAGTTCGGCCCACGCGGCCGTCGCCAGCCCGCGGTACACGATGTCGCCGTTGCGGGACAGTGGGCTGGTCCCGTCGGGCATCAGGTTCGAGAACAGCGAGGCGCCGTAGACCGAACACAGCGTCGGCTGATTGCGGGTGCAGAAATAGCACTGCCCACACGCCGGCAGCGGGGTCAGGACGACCTTGTCGCCCGGCGCCACGGAGCCCACGTCGTCACCGACGGCCTCGACGACCCCGGCGGCTTCGTGCCCGAGCACGACCGGTACGGGCGCCGGGAACAATCCGTCGACCACCGACAGATCCGAATGGCACACGCCACACGCCGCGATTCGAACCAGTACCTCGCCCCGCTTCGGTGGACGGATGTCGATGTCGTCCATGACGACAGCGGTGTTCGGGGCCTCGAGTACAGCAGCGCGCACGATCTTCCTCCCGGTTGGTTCGCCAGAGCGGAGCGTACGTGCTCGGGACCCGCCGCTCCGTCTACGGTCGCCCTATGACGACTCTTCAGCATCCTCGCCGCGTGGCCCTGATCGCCGACGCCGGGTTCTTCGTCGGGCCCGCGTTGGCCCGGGTGCTCGCCCGGCGCGACCACGATCTGGCCCTCGCCAATCCGGAACCGGGTCTGGTCAAGGAGCTCGAAGCTCTCGGAGCCGCAGTCGAAGTGATCGACGCGTCCCGTGATCTGGCCGACCCGGAGACCGCGCCCGCACTCGTTGCCGGCACGTTGGCGCGGTTCGGACGGATCGACGCCGCGACCGCCTTCTCGGGCCAGATCGTGATCGGGCGGTTCACCGAATCCAGCGTCGATGATCTCCACCGGGTGATGCGTGGATGCATCGAAGCGCCGTATCAATTCCTCCGCGCGGTGGTTCCGGCAATGGTCGAGGCCGGATCCGGCCAGGTCCTGCTCCTGACGAGTGCGGCCGGCGCGCGGCCCACTCCGGGCGCGCCGCTCTATTCATCGGCGCGGGCGGCGGCCAACATGCTCGTGAGGAACGTGGCCGGCGAGATCGCACGCACGGGAGTTCAGGTCAACGCGCTCGGAACCAACTTCATGGACTTTCCCGAGTTCCGTCGCGCCAACGGCGCGGACGACCCCGAGGTCCGAGCGAAGGTGGAAGCCCGCGTGCCGATGCGTCGACTCGGAACCGTCGAAGAATGCGCAGCCATGTGCGCGGCCTTCCTCGACGGCAGCAGTGGATTCACCACCGGTCAGTTCCTCGGCTACGCCGGCGGCTGGGTCTAGCCGAAGGCGAGAAGCGAGAGTTCTAACTTTCGCCGAGTGAGAACACGCCGTCGCATTCGACGTCGTGCGGCAACACCCGGCTGAACCGGGCCACGAGGGCCGCGGCATCGCGCGGACCCGGGTCCGGGTCGTTCAGGTCGCAGATTCTTCCGGTCGGTGCCACAGTCATGACGCGAGCATCATCGACGGAGTGGACCAGCTTGAGATGAGATCGGCCGCCACCTGAGTGTGGCTTTGTCAGTGTCCCCATGGTGTGCTCCCGTGTTGAGGCCTCCCAGGCCCGCCCGAGGAGCTTCATCCCATCCACCGGCCCGTGCATCCCCAACATCGGGGAATCTCAGAAGGAGATCGAGCTAGGTGCGATCCAGCTCGAGCATGCGGATGGCGTTGCCGCGGAGCACCTTGTAGGCCACCTCGTCGTCGAAGCCTTCGAGCATCTTCTGCACATAGGCGTGACTGTCGGGCCAGGTCGTATCCGTGTGGGGATAGTCGGTCTCGAAGCAGACGTTGTCGACGCCGACTTCATCCAACGAGGCGAGCCCGTGGCGATCGGCGGTGAAGCAACCGAAGATGCGCCCGTAGTAATACGACGACGGCGGTTCGGGAATGAGTTCCTTCGAGTGCTGCCAACTGTCGTGCTGCTCCCACACCGTGTCGGCCCGTTCGAGCGCGTACGGGATCCAGCCGATCTGACCCTCGGAGTACGCGAGCTTCAACTTCGGGAACTGGATCAGCTTGCCCGAGAACAGCCAATCGGCGAGAGACGACATCGAATTGTTGAATGCCAACGTGCCGCCGACGCCCTTCGGCGCGTCCGGCGACGCGGCCGGATTCGTCGATGACGATCCAATGTGCATGCAGAGGGTCACGCCGGTGTCGTTGCACACCTCCAGCATCCGGTCCCACGCTCCGGTGTGAATCGTCGGGAGGCCGAGGTGGTGCGGCAGCTCGGAGAAGCAGAAGGCGCGCACCCCACGATCGGCGTTCCGTCGAATTTCCGCCGCGGCGAGCTCCACGTCCCAGAGCGGCATGATGCACAGCGGAATGTTCATGCCGCCCGACGGGGCGCACCACTCCTCCACCATCCAGTCGTTGTACGCCCGAACACACGCGAGGCCGAGCTCGCGGTCCTCGTGCTCGTAGAACGTTTGTCCGCAGAACCGCGGAAACGTCGGGAACGGCAGCGAACCGTCGACCCAGTTGGCTTCGAAATCTGCGATCCGGGCCTTGCCGTCGTAACAGCCGGGACGCATTTCGTCGTAGGTCAGCGCCTCCATGACCATCTTCGTGCGATCGAACTTGGAGAGATCGCCTCCGGGTGTCGCGTCGAGTGGAATCGCGACGAACCGCTTGTGCACGTAGATCAGCTTGTCGTCGAAGTACCAGGCGTCACCCCAACGCCCGTCCGGATCTTCGGTCATCTCGTACCGGGCCCCGGGAAGATGCCGGAAGGGTCCCCACTGCTTCCGCTCCACGCGCGGGCCGCGGGCCCGATGTTTCTCGGGCAACCACGTCTGCCATACGTGCGGGGGTTCCACCACGTGATCGTCGACGCTGACGATCTTGGGCAGGACGCGGTCGAAGGTCGCCGTCATGCGCCGGACTGTACCTGACGTTCGTGTCAGGTACGAGGGCGCGCGGCGACGTCACGGCAACGAATGGCGACGGGGCCACCGTCTGCCGTGCCGTCGGGCCCGAGTTCGAGCCGGAGCCCCCCTTCGGTCGCCACCCAACCGATCTCGCGACCGGCCAGTGTCGCGATGGTCGTCGTTCGAGTGGCATCGAGATCGGGAAGCGTGACGGTTGCGCTCGGCTGCGCCAGGATCGCGAACACATCCCGATCACGGGCGGTGTACCGCACACCGATGCCTTCGGCGGTCTCGGTCCCCGGGCGCACCCACGGTCGCGTACCTCGGACGGCCGGCTCGCTCGCTCCGAACCACTCCCCCAACCACTGCAACCGTTGACGTTGCTCATCGGGGATCTGCGCGTCGACGCCACGGGGGCCGACGTTCAGCAGCAGGTTGCCGTTCTTGGCCACCATGTCGACGAACGACCACAGGAGATCCTCCTGGGTCATGAAGTGCTCGGGCTGCGAGGCCGCGTTGTACCCGAAGCTGCGATCCATGCCGCGCACGCACTCCCACGGGCGGCGCTGAATGTCGGGGAACGAGGTGTACTCGGGCGTGCGGACGTCGTAGTACGGCGGCTCGGGCGGGATGACTCCCGCGTCCTTCTTCGCCTGCCTGGTCGCGGCACCGTCCACCAGCTTGCGCGCGGCTCCGAGCTTCAACGCGTTCATCAGCGGACTCCACGGCATCCACCGGTCGTTCACCACGCCATCGGGAACGGCGTCGTAATACTCACGGAAGAGTGGCCACAGCTCCTTGCCCTCCTGGGGCCACGCGATGTCGTTCCACAGCACGCTCGGCCGGTACCGCGCGATCAGCTCACGCACCTGTGCGGCCGCATACGCCGGATACTCGCCGCGCGGAATCGCCGAGATCATGTCCGACAGTTGGCCCATCGGCCGGTCGTCGAAGGTCCAATCGAGTCCGCCCGAGTAGTACACGCCGAAGCGCATTCCCTGCCCCCGGACGGCCTCACCGAGTTCACCCACGACATCGCGCGCACACTGATGTCCGGGCAATCGGGGGTTCTCGACCGAAGACGGCCAGAGGCAGTACCCATCGTGGTGCTTGCTCACGAGCACGACGTACCGAGCCCCGGTCGCCGCGAACGTGCGTGCCCAATCCTCCGGGTCCCAGGACTTCAGCCCGGTTTCCCAGTCTCCGATGAAGCTCCGATACGCACGATCGCCGTAGTGGTCACGATGAAACTTCGCGACCGGGCTGTCCGGGAACCGCAACGAGTTCTCGTACCACTCGGTGTACGGCGACCACCCCATTGCCCGCGGGTCACCGGACTGCATCATCGAAATGACGTCGTCATCGACGGGTGCGAACCCCGGAACCGATGCCGGGGTCCAGTGCACGAAGATGCCGAGCTTTGCATCCCGCCACCAGGTCGGCACTTCGTGTCGTCGCAGCGC
>JAENVU010000266.1 GCA_016650415.1 Acidimicrobiia bacterium | reverse complement strand
CCGTGACCGGCATCACCGTCCCCATCCGTCTCGACTACGAGATCAACGCCGGAGTGGCGGCGAGCAAGTACCTGCGCGGCCTCGCCGAGGGTCGAATCCTCGGCCAACGTGCGGTCGATTCCGACAAGGTGTACGTCCCTCCTCGCGGTTCGGATCCGACCACGGGCGCGCCGACCGAGATCGAAGTCGAGGTGGGCCCGAACGGAACGGTGACGACCTTCTGTGTCACCAACATCCCGGGTCTGTCCGAGCTCGCACCGGCGGTTCCGTACGTCAGCGCGCAGATTCTGCTCGACGGTTCCAACACGCCGTGGCTCGGCCTCGTCCAGGGTCTCCCGGTCGAGGACGTCCGCATGGGCCTGCGGGTTCGGGCGGTCTGGGACGAGAACCTTCGGCCCGATGCCCGATGCCTGAAGTGGTTCGAACCCAACGGCGAACCTGACGCCCCCTACGAGTCCTACCGGGAGTACGCATGAGAGACGTGGCGGTGATCTCGTTTGCGCAGCGGACCGCGGTCAAGGACCGGGAGCGCAACGAGGTCGAGTTCATCATTCCAGTCGTCCAGGAAGCGGTGGCGGCGTCCGGTCTCGCCCGGCACGACATCGATTTCACGATCTCCGGGTCGTGCGACTACCTCAGCGGCGGACCGTTCACGTTCGTCCAGGGTCTCGACGCCGCCGGCGCCTGGCCGCCGATCAAGGAGAGCCACGTCGAGATGGACGCCGCGTGGGCGCTCTACGAAGCGTGGGTCGCGATCCAGACCGGCGAGGTCGACAGTGCGTTGATCTACGGATTCGGGAAGTCGTCGTTGACCGATGTCCATCAGCTCATCACGCTGCAGACCGATCCGTACACGGTGGCCCCACTCTGGCCGTCGATGGTGGACCTCGCGGCATTGCAGGCCAGCGCGCTGCTCGCCGAGGGCGACGTGACCGAGGCCGATCTGGCCGCGGTCGCCGCCCGGTCGCGGCGCGACGCCCGGGACAACCCGTACGCCGTCGTCAGCGAAGACGTCGATGTCGCGGCACTCTTGGCGCGGCCGGTCACGCACGCACCGCTGCGGGACGCCGACATCGCGCCGGTGACCGACGGTTCGGCCGCGATCGTGATCGCCGCGGCCGACGTGGCCCGGGCCCAGTGCGAACGACCGGCATGGATTCGCGGAATCGACCACCGCATCGACGCGCCGCACATCGGCGTGCGCGATCTCACGGCGAGTGCGTCGACCCAGCGCGCCGGTGAGGAAGCCGGTGCGCTCCAAGGCGGGTTCGATGCGGCCGAGCTGCACGCGCAGTTCAGCCACGACGAAGTGATTCTCGCCCGTGCGCTCGGCCTCGATGCCGGCACCCGGATCAATCCGTCGGGCGGCGCGCTCGGCGCGAATCCGATGATGGCGTCGGGGCTCATCCGCATCGGCGAGATCTTCCGACGCATCAACGCCGGGGAAATCGGCCGGGGGCTGGCACACGCGACCCAAGGTCCGTGCCTGCAACAGAACTTGGTCTGCGTCATGGAGGGGGAGTAGTCGTGGGATCTGTTCGCACTGCCGTCATCGGGGTCGGTCAGACCCGTCACGTCTCCGCCCGCCACGACGTCTCGATCGCCGGCCTCGTCCGTGAAGCCGCGCTCGAAGCGTTGGACGACGCCGGGATGGATTTCGGCGATATCGACGCCGTCGTGGTGGGCAAGGCGCCCGACACGTTCGAAGGCGTCCTCATGCCCGAGCTGTACCTCGCCGACGCGCTGGGCGCGGTCGGCAAGCCGCTGCTGCGGGTGCACACCGCCGGTTCGGTCGGAGGTTCGACCGCGATCGTGGCGGCGAAGCTCGTGATGTCGGGCGTGCACAAGCGCGTGCTCACCGTCTCGTTCGAGAAGCAATCCGAGAGCAACGCGACGTGGGGTCTGTCGGTGCAGATGCCGTTCAGTGCGCCGCTCGTCGCGGGCGCCGGTGGCTACTTCGCACCGCTGATCCGTGCCTACATCGCTCGCTCGGGCGCACCGCGCAACATCGGACACCTGGTGGCGGTGAAGGACCGGCTGGCCGCGCTGCGGAACCCGAAGGCCCATCTCCACCTGCCCGACATCGACCTGGCGACGGTGGAGGAGTCCTTCCTCCTCTGGGATCCGCTGCGCTATCTCGACACCTGCCCGAGTTCGGACGGCGCCATGGCACTCGTGATCGGTGCGGAAGACGTGGCCGATGCCGCGCCCGGACCGGCCGCTTGGATCCACGGGACGGCGATGCGATCCGAGCCGACCATGTTCGCCGGGCGCGACCAGGTGAACCCGCAGGCGGGCAAGGACTGCGCCGCCGACGTCTACGCGCAGGCCGGGATCACCAACCCGCGTGAGGACTTCGACTGCGCCGAGGTCTACGTCCCGTTCTCCTGGTACGAACCCATGTGGTTGGAGAACCTCGGCTTCTGCGCCGAAGGTGACGGGTGGAAACTCACCCAAGCCGGTGCCACCGCACCCGACGGCGACATCCCGTGGAACCCGTCGGGCGGCGTGTTGTCGTCGAACCCGATCGGCGCGAGCGGCATGATCCGCTTCGGCGAAGCTGCGCAGCAGGTGCGGGAGCGGGCCGGCGACTTCCAGGTGCCGCTGCAGACGGGCAAGGCGCTGGGCCACGCGTACGGCGGGGGTTCGCAGTTCTTCTCTATGTGGGTCGTGGGGAACCAGAAACCTTCCTGATTGCTCGTAGGTTCGTCGTCGCGACGGACGGCATCTCGCATTCGCTCAGACATGCGGTCTTCGCCTGCGGCTCGACCGAACTCGCTCGGTGCGAGACGTCATCCGCCGCTCGCGGGCTGTGTGCCTCCGTGTCCACCGTGGGGACGAAGAGTCCGAAGCGCGCGGTGTTGATCAGGTCGGCGACGTGTTGGAGCGACGAGACCCGGATTCCGTCGAAGTCTTCGTGGTCGTCGTGCGGGTCGATCAGGACCGGAGTGATGCCGGCGGCGTGGGCGCCGGCACAGTCGGCGGCGGGAGTGTCGCCCACGTGAATCGCTCGCGCCGGGTCGATGCCGCCGAGGCGCTCGAGCGCGATCTCGAAGATCTTCGGATCCGGTTTGGCGACGCCGACCACCGTCGAGTCGAGGATCGCGTCCATCGCGGTGCCCGGGCCCGGGCCGATCTGGCAGATGCCGTCGGCGGCGAGTTGGGCTTCGACCGAACCGTCGGCGTTGGAGACGATGGCCAGCTTCACACCGGTCGCCGCGATCTGGGCGAGCGCTTCGGGTGATCCGGGGATGATGCGGGTCCAGACGCCACCGGTCGTGAACTCGTTGAGCAGGGTCTCGGCGACGGCCTCGACCCGCCCATCGGCGCCGAGCGCGTGGGCGTAGCCGCGGTTGTACGCGAGCCAGATCTTCCGATCGCCCTCCCGGAAGTTCGTGAGGGCCTTGACGCCGGCGTAATGCGCCCGGTCGAGATCGGCCGGATCGACGTCGATGCCCGCCCGTCCCATCGCCGCGACGATGCGATCGTGATCGGGAAGGTGGAAGACCCCGCCGACGTCGAGCAGGACGGCATCCAGGGGCTGAGGGAGGCTCATGGGTCGGCGATCGTAACGAGCGCAGGTTCTCGGACCCTCGGCTACTACGTTGGGCGGATGGAATTCCGCCGCATTCACGCCTTGCCTCCGTACGCGTTTGCAGAAATCGACGCGCTCAAGATGGCATTCCGGCGAGCCGGCGAGGACGTCATCGACCTCGGGTTCGGCAATCCGGACGTGCCGTCGCCCCAGATCGCGGTCGACAAGCTGGCCGAGGCGGCCCAGAATCCGCGGAACCACCGGTACTCGGCCACCCGTGGCGT
>JAENVU010000265.1 GCA_016650415.1 Acidimicrobiia bacterium | reverse complement strand
TCGAATGGGTGACTGCATCCTCCGCCTCTACCGATCCGCCGTCACCGTCGGGACCGAGTGGGAACCGGCGGTCGCGGCGATGCCCGCGCGACCGGCCGTGGTGTTCCACGGTGCCGACGATCCGTTCGTGGACGAAGCCTGTGCGCAACGCATTGCCGATCGGCTCGGTGCGCGACTGGTGACGTATGCGGACTGCGGTCACTGGTGGAACTGGGAGCAGGCTCCGGCCACCGCCGCGATCCTCACCGATCTCTGGGCCGAATAGGGCCCGACCTCCGGGCTAGTTGCTGGACTTCTTCTTCTTGGAGTCCGACTGCTTGGCGCTCTTCTTGCTCGAACTCGCCTTCTTGGCGCCGGTCGCCTTGGCGAAGGCCTTCGGGTCGGGCTTGTCCCAGACGGTTCCCCCGACCCGGCCACCGAGCTCCGGGCACTCGCCGGCGAAGATTCCCCAGCCACATTCCCAACCGGGGACCACCCAGTCGTGGACCATCCAGATGTCGTCGAGCTGGGCCTTCCGGCCACCGCGGGCCTCGCACTCCTTCTTCGTGGTCGATTCGTTGCCGATCACGACCGCTTGGCTGTTCAGGCACAGACCGCCGTTGCTGTTGTGCTGGTGCCACTGGTCGTTCGGTCCTGCGAATCCCTCGGGGGCCCCACCCTTGTTCATGATGAGGTAACTCAAGCCGACGATCTTCGAGTCGGGGTTCGTGCCGTCGTAGAGCAGCTCCGACGGTGCCGCCGGATCGAACTTCGAGACGAGTGAGATCTTCGTGTAGTGCGCACCGATGCAGGGCACGTACGGGGTCGACTTCTTGTATCCGTCGGCCTCGGCGCTCGCGACGGTCGGGTACTTGTCCGCGACCCCCCGCGCTTGGCGCTGTTGCTCGATCAACTGCTCGCGCTCGGCGCGCGTCATCGGGTATTGCTGGAGCGGACCCCGGTGGTCATGGCCCTCCGCGTCCTTCTTGACCTGGCCGACCGATGCCGGCGGGCCGGAGAGTTCACACGGGGAGTCGCCCGTCAACGCACCGTCGATCACGACCATGCCCCGCTTGGCCTTCGTGGCTTTCGTGGCCGACGCCGAATGGTCCATGCCCTTCATCTTCGACATGTCGTGCACGGTCGTCGAAGTGGTCTTCTTCTTCTTCGTGCTCTTCGCCGAGTCGTCGTGGGCAAACGCCGGCGCGGCCGCGAGGACGACGAGCGCCGCGAGCGCGGTCCCGACGGTCAGGCGGGCATGACGGCGACGGGCGCCGAGCGGACGAGCCATGGTGGATTCCCCCAGAAAGAAGATTGCACGGAGCGTGCAATCTAGGCCGGTCCGGAGGCCGTGTCACGTCGTTGCCGACAAACCTTCCCACCCACTCGGTGGGGGCTCGAGCCGCCAGAGTTGCTCGGGCGCGACCAGCTTGGGGGTCAGGGTCCAGTCGGCTTCCAACGCCCGGATCTGGGATCGGTAGTGACCCAGCGCCGCCGACTTGGCGACATCGGAAGTCTCGACCGTCACCGCGGCCGGAGTCGGCCAGAGCCCGGCCCGGAAGAGCCCGCCGACCCGCCAGGCGAGGAGCCCCGGAATGTGCTTGTACCCGAAGTCCTCGTAGGCGAACCACGCCGGCTCGGTCAGTGCGGTCCGGACCCGGATCGCGGCGGCATGGGTCGCATCGTGGTCGGGATTCGCGAGCCCGAAGGGCATGAACACCGCGGTCGGTGCCAGCGCCCGCAGGGTCGATTCGATGGTGGCGGCGGTCTGGTCGGGTCCGACCCAGTCGGGTCGTTCGAGGTACTGATGCTCCACGAAATCGAGCCAATACGGGGTCGCGTGCAGCTCGGCAAGCGCCCGAGCGTCCTCGGCCCGCCGCTCGGCCAGGACGTCGTCTCCAGCCCGGAATCCGGCGAGCCGGTCCCAATGGGTCATCGGATCGGGATACACGCGGGGAGCTCCGGCATAGACCGTCACCACGGTGGCACCCGGATGTTCGGCCATGAACCGCCCACAGCCCAGCACCGCATCGTCGAGGTGCGGCGAGAGAATCACCACCCGCTCCAACTCGGCCGGGCTCACGAGGCCCCACTCCCGCATTTCGGCTACCGGCTCGGTCATACCGCCCATCGTGCCATGGCGGCGACATCCGAAAATGGGGCCAAGTTCTCCTACACTGCGCCGGCGGCCGCGGACCGCACCTCTATGACCTCACGTATCTGGGCCGCGATGGCCCTTGCCACCCTCTTTGTCGTTGGCGCGGTCGGTGCGTCGGCCGCGCTCGGAGACAGCGACGCGCCCCTCCGTCCCGCGCGGACCGAGGTGCTGGGCCGCACCATCAGCGTGTCGACCTCGATATCCGGCCCATCGTCCTCGACCAGCAGCAGTCCCTCGACGACCACGACCGTCGTCACCGCGGCCACGACGATCATCACCGCCGCCGCGGCGCAACCCGCCACGCTCACACCCGGGCCCCTGGCCATGCCGTCGCCGGCGACCCCGGTATACCTGACGGATACGACGCCCGCGTTGGATCACGTTCCGACGACCGACAAGGTCATCTTTCTCGGCATCGACGACGGCCTGGTCCGCGATCCCGCCGTCCTCGACCTGCTCCGAAAGGAACGGGTTCCGCTCACGCTGTTCCTCGTCCGGGAGCCCGCCGTCGACGGCAAGTCGTACTTCCAGGAAATGCAGAGCCTGGGATCGACGATCCAGGCGCACACCGTTTCTCATCCTCAGTTGAAATCGCTCGGCTACGGCGACCAGCAGAAGCAGATCTGTGGCGACCTCACCGACCTCCAGAACTGGTACGGCAACCGGCCGACACTGTTCCGGCCTCCGTACGGAGAATGGAACGAGACGACCCGATCCGTGGTCGCCAACTGCGGGCTCAACGCCATCGTGCTCTGGCGCGGGGCCACCAACGACGGCCGCCTCGATCTCGTCGGAGAAACGTTCCACCCCGGCGACATCCTGCTCATGCATTTCCGCACGGACCTCCTCCAGAACCTCAAGCTGGTGTTCGCCCGGGCCCGGGCGGAGGGATACCGCATCGGTCGGATCGAGGACTACCTCGGCACCGGTCCGGCGCACCCGATGTTCACCCCCGCTCGCTAGCAGTTCCCTCGCCGGATCCGCTTCAGAGCGCTCCTCGAATAATCGGTCGCACGGAATAGTTCGTGAGGCTAATTTGTTCGACGAACTATGGCCGCCGATTCCTCACCCGCTCGCAACACCGCCGCCGAGGACCTCGCGCCGCGCTTGCGCCTCGCGGTGGCCCGGCTCCACCGGCGCCTGCGCCAGAGCGCCGATCCCAACCTGACGCTCTCCCAACTCTCGGCGCTGGCCAGCGTGGAGCGGGACGGGCCCATCACGCTCGGAGCCCTCGCCCGCATCGAACAAGTGCAACCGCCGACCATCACCGCGCTGAGCGGCAAACTCGAAGCGGCCGGCCTGTTGGAGCGCACGATCGACGAGAGCGACCGTCGGATCCATCGCGTGGAGATCACCCCGGCCGGAGCGAAGCTGTTGGAACAGCACCGGAAGCGCAAGAACGCGTACCTGGACCGGAGGCTGCGCCGGCTCACCGAGGCCGATCGCGCGGCCCTCACCCGCGCCGCGGCCATTCTCGAACGGCTCGCGGCCGAGGACCCGCAGTGAACCGGATCCGCCAGGCCCGGCGCCAGACCTTCCGCTCGCTCGAGACGCCCAACTTCCGCAAGTACGCCTTCGGACAGATCATCTCGGCGAGTGGATCCTGGGTGCAGCAGATCGCTCTCACCTGGCTCGTCGTCCGCATGACCAACGGCAACGGCATCGCCGTCGGTGCCGTCACCGCCCTGCAGTTCACCCCGGTGCTGATCGGCGGCGCCTGGGCGGGCGTGCTCGCGGACCGACTCGACAAGCGCAAGGTCCTGCTCGCCACCTCGCTCGGCGCGGGCGTCTGCGCCGCCATCATGGGTGCGCTCGTCTTCTCGGGCGTCATCCAACTCTGGATGGTGTACGTGCTCGCCGCGACCTTCGGCGTCGCGACGGCACTCGACAGCCCGGCGCGGCGCTCCTTCGTCACCGAACTCGTGCCCGATGAACACGCGTCCAACGCCCTCATACTCAACAGTTCGGTGTTCACGTCGGCACGCGTCATCGGGCCGACCATCGCGGCACTTTTGATCGCGACAGCCGGTATCGGCTGGTGTTTCATGGCCAACGCGCTCTCTTTCCTTGCCGTGATCGTTGCGTTGCTCACGATGGACCTCGGCGCGATACGCCCGTCGGAGCCGGTTCCCCGGAAGAAGGGGCAACTCGTCGAGGGGTTGCGGTACGTCTGGGCCACCCCGACGCTGCGGACGATCCTGCTCCTGACTGCGATCATCGGGACGCTGTCGTTCAACTTCCAGGTCACGGTCTCCCTGATGACCCGCAAGGTCTTCGGGGGCGAGGCGGGTGAGTTCGGTGCGCTCTACGCGCTGATGAGCGTGGGTGCGGTCATGGCCTCACTCTTCGTCGCGCACCGAGAGAGTTTCGCGGAGCGATTCGTCTCGATCGCCGCGCTCGGACTCGGCGTGACGATGCTGCTCGCCGCGGTCGCACCCAACCTGGCGTTCTTCGCACTGTTCCTCCTGCCGATGGGCGCGACCTCGATCGCATTCCTCTCGGCCGCCGGTGCACTCGCGCAAACCCGCGCGAGCCCCGAGTACCGCGGCCGGGTGGCGGCACTGTTCGCGGTCGCGTTCCTCGGCAGTACACCGATCGGCGGCCCGATCATCGGAGCGATCTCTCAGGTCTTCGGTCCGCGATTCGGTATCGCACTCGGCGGCGTCACCGCGACGGTCTGTGCCCTCTGGGCCCTCCGCAGCCTGCGGCGCGGAGTGAACCGACCGGCGGACGTCGCCGCGAGTCCCGAGGCCGCGCCCGCGTAATCGCCCACGGTCCTCCGAAGCCGAGATCACCTACGCTCCCGGATCTCGACGAGGGGGAAACCGCATGCACGTTCCGTTGACCACGCTCGACTTCCTGTATCGGGCCGAGACGGTGTACGGCCATCGCCACGCCGTCATCGACGAGCCGGACGCTCCCGGCGGGAGCCTCGGAACCATCACCTACGCCGACCTCGCTCGCCAGGGCCGATCCATCTCCGTCGCGTTCGACCAGCTCGGGCTCGGGGCCGGCGAACGCATTGCGATCCTCTCGCCCAACGCCGGACGATTCCTGACCGCCCTCTTCGGGATCCCCGCCTATGGCCGCGTGCTCGTCCCCATCAACTTCCGGCTGAACCGCCAGGAGATCGCGTACATCGTCGAACACTCCGGCGCGTCGGCCCTCCTCGTCGACCCGGAGTACGACGGCCTCACCTCCGACATCCCGACCGCGCATCGTTTCGTCCTCGGCACCGATACGGACGGTGATCTGTTCGGACAGACCGGCGAACCCCGGTTCGTCACCGATGACGAAACCGCCACTGCCACGATCAACTACACCTCGGGCACGACCGCGCGGCCCAAAGGGGTGCAGATGACCCATCGCAACCTGTGGCTCAACGCGGTCGCGTTCGGTTGGCACATGGGCGTGACCGACCGAGACGTCTACCTCCACACCCTCCCGACCTTCCACTGCAACGGGTGGGGGCTTCCGTTCTCGGTCGCGGCCATGGGAGGCCGCCAGGTCGTGATCCGCAAGATCGACGGCGAGGACATCCTCGGCCGCATCGAACGGGAAGGCGTCACGTTCATGGCCGGCGCGCCCGCGGTCGTCGCCGCGGCACTCGATGCCGCCGCGGCCCGCGTCGAACGGGGCGAGCCGGTCCCCGGCCGCGACACCGTCCGTATGGTGGTGGCCGGCGCACCGCCACCATCGAGAGTCATCGAACGCGTCGAGTCCGAACTCGGCTGGGAGTTCATGCAGATCTACGGCCTGACCGAGACCTCACCGCTTCTCACCGTGAATCGCGCGACCGCCGAGTACGACGGCCTCGACGCGCCCGAGCGAGCGCGGCGGCTCTCGCGTGCGGGCGTGCCGGCGATCGGGGTGCGCATGGACGTGGACGACCAGGGCGAAGTGCTGGCCCGGTCCAACCACGTATTCGAGGGCTATTGGGCCCAGCCGGAAGCCACGGCCCAGGCGATCGTCGACGGCTGGTTCCACACCGGCGACGGTGGCGACGTCGACGATGCGTACGTGGTGATCTCCGACCGCAAGAAGGACGTGATCATCTCCGGGGGTGAGAACGTCAGCTCGATCGAGGTGGAGGACTGCCTCTTCCAACACCCCGCCGTCGCCGAGGCGGCGGCGATCGGCGTGCCGGACGAGAAGTGGGGCGAGACGGTGAAGGCGCTCGTGGTACTCCGCCCCGGTCACGACGACATCGACGAGGCCGCACTCATCGCGCACTGCCGCGACCAGATCGCCCACTACAAGTGCCCGACCTCCATCGAGTTCCGCACCGAACTCGCCCGCACCGCCACCGGCAAACTCCAAAAGTTCAAGCTCCGCGCCCCCTACTGGGAAGGCCGCGACAAAAAGGTGAACTGAGCGACCTTCCCGGAACGCTTGGCGGACACGTGGGCGGTAGGCCCACTTTCCCGCCAAACGCCGGCACACTCGCTCAGCGGTAGTCGATCGCGACCTTGATCGCGCCCGACGTCTCCTGATCGGCCAGCGCGCCGAACGCGTCCCTCCACTCCTCCAACCGGAAGGTGTGGGTCAGCATCCCGGTGAGGTCGATGCGGCCGGCCTCGACCAGGTCGAGGTAGTGGGCGATGCCGTGTTTGCGCACACCGTCGATCTCCTCGAAGCCGAAGGCATTCGATCCGGTGAAGACGATCTCCTTGAAGTACACCGGCGTGTCTTCCCAGCGCGCGGGCCCGTGCATCCCGAGCTTCACCAGGGTGCCGCGCGCCCGCAGCACCCGGGCACCGACTTCCAGCGTCTCGGCCGCACCGATGGTGTCGTAGACGACATCGACCCCACCGGGGAACGCCATCGGGAGACCGTCGGCCGGCTGCAGGACGCCCCCCGACCACCGGGCGATCGCCTCGATGAGCTGGTCGCGCGGTTCCGGCACCACGGTGACCGCACCCATCGCCTCGGCCAACGCGGTCTGGGTCGCGAAGCGGGCGACGGCCATCACCTCCACCGTCGGGTACAGCGAGCGCAGGATCGCGATCGCGCTGGTGCCGAGCGCGCCGGCTCCGTAGACCAGCACCTTCGAATCGGGCCGCGGCGGGTGGCGGGTGATTCCGTGCAGGGAGACGGCAAACGGGTCGGCGAACACCGCCTGCTCGTCGCTGATCGAGTCCGGGACCTTGAACAGCATCGAATCGTGCGCGGCCATCAACTCTCCGAAGCCACCGGGAACGTCCTTGCACATCCCGGTGTGGATCCCCGGTGCAATCGGCCCGACGCCGAACGACCAGCACTGGCTCAGGTCTCCGGCCTGGCACGCGGGACACCATTCGGCCACCCCCCGCGGTCCGCAGGTGAGCCACGGATTCAGCACCACGCGATCGCCGACCGTCAGGCCTTCGGTCTCCGGTCCGATCTCGACCACGTCGGCAACGACCTCATGCCCCATCACGTGCGGGAACGACACGAAGTTCTTCATCGGGTTGTCGCGAAACGAACCGGAACGCTCGGGCGACGTGAAGCTCGCG
>JAENVU010000264.1 GCA_016650415.1 Acidimicrobiia bacterium | reverse complement strand
TGAGCGTGGCGATGGTGAGTCCCGCGCCGATGATCAGGCTCTGAAGCCGGATGACCGATTCCGACTCGAGTTGCTCCGCCGTAGGTCGGCGGGGACCGATCACGTCGGTCCAGAACCTCCGGATCGGTGATCGGCTCCCCATCCCGGCCCCGAGCACCGCGAGGAACGCGGCAATGGGAATTGCCAACGGTTGCTGGAAGACGAAGCCACCGAGGAGCGCCACCACGACGATTGCCTGTTCGAAGCGTCCCGCGCGAACGTCGATGAGGCGCATTCTGCCGACGCTATCGCTCCCGAGCGCCGCGCCCCGGAGTGGACATCTCCCCAAATTCGGGGAGAAAACTCGGACAATTGTCACCTACAGTGGCGATCATTCACCGACGGTGTGGGGAGCTGCTGCATGGATCTCGGATTGATCGGTGGGTCGAAGGTCGTCGGGCGGACCGGCGACGTCGCCCAGATTCGAGAGGCCGGACGCCGCCGGCGGTTGATCCGCACGTTGCTGATCCTCGCGTTGGTGATCGACTACCCGCTGGCCCGGTACCTGGGTGGCCAGCCGGTGCACTTCAGCATGCCGGCCATCCCGCAGCAATGGCAGGAGATGCTTCCGAGCTTCATCCTGATCTCGGTGCTGTGCGCGGTGTTGCTGGTCCCGATGATGATGATGGGGCGCTCGCCCCACACGGTCTACCGGCCGAGCGAGATCACAGTGGGACTCGACGACGTGGTCGGCCTGGGGATGGTCAAGGACGAGGTCATCAAGACCCTCAACTTGTTCCTCGGGTACCGCACCTTCCGCGACCGAATGGGTGGGAACCCGCGGCGCGCGATCCTGTTCGAAGGTCCTCCCGGTACCGGCAAGACCTACATGGCGAAGGCGATGGCGCGTGAGGCCGGAGTCCCGTTCCACTTCATCGCCGCCAGTTCGATCCAGTCGCCCTACTTCGGTCAGACCAACCGCAAGATCGCGAAGTTCTTCAAGCAGCTCCGCAAGGCGGCGCGCCGCGAGGGTGGCGCGATCGGTTTCATCGAGGAGATCGACGCGATCGGTGTGTCCCGCGCCGGAATGAACCAGCCCGAAGCGCGTCATGACTCGCACGATGCCCGGACGATCTACCGCGGTCTCGGCGAAGGCTTCGCGGGCGTCATCAACGAACTCCTGATCCAGCTGCAGTCCTTCGACGAACCCACCGCGGGCGAGAAGTTCATCGGGTGGTGTCTCGGGCGGGTCAACTGGGTGTTGCCGGCACGGTGGGAGATCAGGAAGAAACCACCGGCGTCGTCCAACATCCTGGTGATCGGCGCGACCAACCGGGCGTCCGCGCTGGACCCGGCACTGCTGCGGCCCGGCCGATTCGACCGCTCGATCCACTTCGACCTGCCGAGCCGGTCCGGGCGGCGCGAGATCATCGACTTCTACCTGAACCGCAAGGCGCACGTGCCCGAACTCGACAAAGAAGAACGTCGGGAACAGCTTGCCGCGGTGACGATCGGATATTCGCCGGTGATGATCGAGCACCTCTTCGACGAGGCACTGATCTGGTCGTTGCGGGCCGGTCGCGAGTCGATGGAATGGGACGACATCCAGCAGGCCAAGCTCACCGAAGAGATCGGCCTCGCCAACCCGGTCGAGTACACCGACGAGGAACGTCGGATCATCGCGACCCACGAGGCCGGCCATGCGGTCGTTGCCCACCTCGTCGGCGTCGGTCGCAAGCTCGAAGTGCTGTCGATCATCCGCCGCGCCGGTTCACTCGGGTTGCTCGCCCACTCGGATACCGAGGAGCGGTTCCTGCGGAACCGGACCGAAATGCTCTCGCATATTCAGATCGCGTTCGGCGGCATGGTCGCCGAGGAGTTGTGGTTCGGCGAATCCGGGACCGGTCCCGGTTCCGATCTCGCCCACGCCACGACGGTGGCGGCCACGATGGTCGGGGCGCTGGGGTTGGCCGGCTCGCTCGTGAGCTTCTCCGCCGCGGGAGGGGGCCCGTTGGATGCGGGTTTGGTGCCCCGAGTGCTGGCCGACGACGCGGCTCGGCGCGAGGTCGAATCGATTCTCGACCGGTCGAAGGCGTCGGTGAAGGAGTTGCTCGACGCCAATCGCCACCTGGTCGAAGCGTTGCGCGACGAGTTGCTCGAGCACAACGAGATCGTCGGCGACGAGATCACTGCGGCCCTGCACGAGGCGGGTATGGCGCAGACGATCACCGGGTCGGAGTAACCCCGAACCGTCGACACGACGGTCCGGGTACCCTCGGACCTCCGTGATTCCTCGTCGCACATTGAGCCCGCAGCAAGAGACAGATCGCCTGCTTCGGCGCGCCGGCTGGCGCCTGATGGGCAGCGCAGTCGGTCCCCAACGGTGGTGGGTCGCCGGAGGAGTCCTCGCCGGGATTCTCTGGACGGCCGCGAAGTTGACGATCCCACTGCTGGCGGCGGCCGCGATCGACGACGGCATGAGGGCGGGCGACACCGACAAGGTCATTCGGTTGACGGTGGTCATCGTCGCGATCGGTGCGATCCAGGCGCTCTGTACCGGACTCCGCCGCTACGCCGCGTTCCGGATCGCACTGCGCACCGAAACCGATCTCCGCCAGCGGCTCTTCGCCCACCTCCAGCGCCTGCACTTCGCCTTCCACGACCAGGCCCAGACCGGTCAGCTCATGGCCCGGGCCAACACCGACATCCAGCAGGTACAGACCGTGGTCATCTTGATCCCGTTGACGGTCGCGAGCATCTTCACGATGGGCGGCGTCCTCACGATCATGGTGGTGAAGTCGGGCGCGCTTGCGCTGCTGGCGCTCGGTGCGCTCCCGCTCCTGAACCTGGCGGCCACGCGGTTCTCCCGTCGGATCACCCCGGTCAACCTCGAGTTGCAGGAGGAACTCGCGGATGTGTCCGGGGTGGTCGAAGAGACGTTCTCGGGTGTCCGGGTCGTCAAGGGCTTCGGAGTGGAACAGCAGCAGGTGCGCCGGCTCCAGGTGGAAGCCGACTCCGTGCTGGACCGGGCACTCGCGGCGGCGCGGTTGCGATCGGGGTTCATGCCGCTCGTCGATTTCCTCCCGACGGTCTCGATGGTCGCGATCCTCTGGTACGGCGGCCATCAGGTGCTCGACGGCCGGCTCCAGGTGGGCGACATCCTCGCCTACAACCTCTACATCCTGATGCTGATCTGGCCCCTGCGGATGATCGGCATGCTCATCGCGCAGGCCTCTCGCGCCTCCGCCGGCGCGGGTCGCGTGCACGAGATCCTCGTCACCGATCCCGCCATTGCCGATCCGGAGCCGAGCGCAGCGGCGGCGTTTCCCCAGGGGCGAGGTGAACTGCGATTCGAGAACGTCCAGTTCGGGTACGGCCCCGGCCGCTCGGTGCTCGACGGCTTGGATCTCGTGATCCGGGGCGGCGAGGCGGTGGCCATCGTCGGCGCAACCGGCAGCGGCAAGACCACGGTAGCCCGGCTCGTTCCCCGCTTCTACGACGTGGACGCGGGCCGAATCTGCCTGGACGGTGTCGACCTCCGGGCGGTGCCCGTCGCCGATCTGCGCCGATCGATCGGAATCGTGTTCGAAGACACGTTCCTCTTCTCGGATTCCGTGCGCGAGAACATCGCGTTCGCGGATCCGGAGGCACCGATCGCCGCAGTCGAACGGGCGGCGCGACTCGCCGGCGCTTCGGAGTTCATCGAGGCGCTTCCCGATGGCTACGACACCGTGATCGGTGAGCACGGATTTTCGCTGTCCGGTGGCCAACGCCAGCGCATCGCGATCGCTCGCGCGGTGCTGGCCGACCCGCGGGTGCTGATTCTCGACGACGCCACCTCGTCGGTCGACCCGACGAAGGAACACGAGATCCGATCCGCGCTCGGCGAGGTGATGGACGGGCGAACGACGTTGATCATTGCCCACCGGCCGGCGACCATTGCCCTGGCCGATCGGGTCGTCCTCATCGGTCAGGGACGCGTGCTCGCGACCGGGACCCATCAGGAACTGCTCGCCACGAACGCCGACTATCGCCGGGTGCTCGCGACTGCGTCGGTGCCCGGAGCGGCGGACGCCGCGATCGCGACGACGCCGGAGGTCTCGACATGAGGGCCGGACGCGTCGACACCAGCCCGGTCGACGACGACTCCCGGCTCGATCGCGACTCGGCGCGCCGAGTCCTGCGGCGCCTCAGCCGCATGTTGGTGCCGTACCGGCGGGCGATCCTGGTGGCGACGGTCGTGCTGGTCGCCCAAACCGGGTGCCTGCTGGCGGGGCCCGCGCTGGTGCGAGCGGGGGTCGACAACGGACTGGTCGCGCACGACGCGGCCGCCCTCAACCGGGCCGCGTTGGCGTATCTGATCGTCGCAATCATCGGGTTGGTACTCGGCCGTTCGGTGATCTGGCTCGTCGCTCGCACCGGTGAACGCTTCCTCCGGGAACTGCGCGAGCGACTCTTCCGGCACATGACCTCGTTGTCGCTCGACTTCTTCGACCGCGAGAAGACCGGGCGGCTGGTCTCCCGGATGACGTCCGACATCGACGCGCTGCAGGAACTGATCAGCCAGGGGCTGGTGATGTTCGTGCAGAACTTCCTGATCTTCGTCGGCGCGATCGTCGTGATCGTCAGCATGAGCTGGCAGCTCAGTCTGGGTGTCCTGTTGATCGTTCCGCCGGTGGTGTTCGCGAGCCGTTGGTTCCGGACTCGCTCCAACCTGGCCTACCTCGAGGTGCGGGAACGGATCGGCGAGAACCTGGCCACCCTGCAGGAGGGGCTGGAAGGCGTCCGCGTCGTCCAGGCCTTCGGTCAGGAGCGGGGCTGGATCAAACGGTTCCACTCGACCAACGAGAATCAGTACGAAGCGAACCTGGAGACGGTCCGGATCTCGGCGAAGTACTTCCCCTTCGTGGAGTTCACCGGCGTCGTCGGGGTCGCGGTGATCGTCGGTTGGGGCGGTGTGCTCGTCGATCAGTCGGTCGTATCGGTCGGCACCGTGCTCGCGTTCGTGCTGTACCTCAACAACCTGTTCGAACCGATTCAACAACTGAGTCAGCTCTACAACACCGTGCAGTCGGCCGGCGCGGCCCTGCACAAGATCTTCGGGTTGCTCGACACCGCGCCGTCGATCGGTGAGAAGCCGGGCGCGGTCGACCTCCCGAACCAGGGTGCACTCGAGGTCGCGGCGGTCACCTTCGCGTACGGGGGTGACGCCCCGGATCTCGATGGCGTGATCCACCCGCTCGGCCCCGAGGTGTTGCGTGACGTGTCGCTCAGCGTGGCGGCCGGAGAGCGGGTTGCCCTCGTCGGCCCCACCGGTGCCGGGAAATCGACGCTCGCGAAGTTGATGGCTCGGTTCTACGACCCCCGTGGCGGCGCGGTGAGCTTCGGCGGTGTCGATCTTCGCAACGCGACGTTGTCGAGTCTCCGCCGGACGATCGTCGTCGTGCCCCAGGAAGGGTTCCTGTTCGCGGGCACCGTGCGCGACAACATCCGCATCGGTCGTGACGGGGCGTCCGACGAGGCTGTTGATGTCGCGGTCGCCGCGCTCGGGCTCGAGGAGATCTTCGCCGCGTTCCCCGATGGTCTCGATACCGAGGTGCGCGAGCGCGGGTCGCGGCTCTCCGCCGGCGAGAAGCAGCTGGTCTCGCTCACCCGCGCCGCGTTGGCCGATCCACCGGTGTTGGTGCTCGACGAAGCGACCTCGAACCTGGATCCCGGTACCGAGCATGCCGTCGAGCGCGCGATGGATCGGCTCACCGAGGGGCGCACGGTGGTGGTCGTCGCGCACCGGCTCTCGACCGCCGCGCGTTGCGATCGGATCGCAGTCGTCGACAACGGTGGCCTCATGGAAGTCGGCAGCCACGACGAGCTACTTGCTCGCGGCGGTCGCTACGCAACGCTGTACGCGGCGTGGGACGCCGCGTCCATGCACCACCCCGCGTAGCGGTCGGGCTCGCATCGCGCCCTGGCACCTAGCCTGCGCGACATGGATCAACTTGCGGAGAAGTGTGCGGTGGTCACCGGCGCCGGGAGCGGTATCGGTCGGGCGTTGGCGCTGGCGTTCGCCGCCGCGGGCATGCGGGTCGCGGCACTCGACGTCGAACGCGACGCGCTCGTCGACACCGAGCGCCAGCTCCGGGAGCACGGTGCCGAAGTGCTGGCGCTCACCGTCGACGTCACCGACGCCACCGCGATGCAGGAATGCGCCGCGCGGGTCGATGCCGAGTTCGGGGGCGCGCAGGTCCTCTGCAACAACGCCGGCGTCTTCGCGGGTGGTCTGGTGTGGGAGCGGCCGGTTGCCGACTTCGAGTGGGTGATGGGCGTCAACTTCTACGGGATGCTCAACG
>JAENVU010000263.1 GCA_016650415.1 Acidimicrobiia bacterium | reverse complement strand
GTGAGCATCCCGCACGGGTGGGGTCACGACATGGCCGGCGCCGACATGGCGGTCGCCGAGCGCTACGCCGGTGTGAACTCGAACGTGCTGACCGATGGCGAACTGATGGACCCGCTCTCGGGGAACTCAGTCCTGAACGGCATCCCGGTCACCGTCGAGGCGCGGGTCCCGGCCCCGACCTGATCGGGTGACGCTCACTCGGGAGATGCTGTCATCGCGGCCATGCCCGTGAGGAACTGGTCGCAGTTCTGCGTCTTCCCCACGACGAGGTCCCGTTGGGCCCACCCGCCGGGGACCAGCTCGGGCGTGTAGTACTCGAACCCGTCCGGGTCTTCGATGGCGCGCACGATGTCGGCGGCGCAATCGGCGGCGGAGACGAACGGCCCGTCGTAGAGGCCGGGCAGCTCGCCCGGCTGAAGCTCCCAGATCTCGGTGGCGATCGGACCGGGCAGGACGAGCTTCACGTTGACGCCGGTGCCGTGCAGGTCGATCCGGGCGGATTCGCTCCAACCACTCATTGCGAACTTCGACGCGCAGTATGCGGCTTCGTGCGCAATGCCCAGGCGTCCACCCATACTCGAGACGTTGACGATGAGTCCGTCGCCGCGTTCGACCATATGGGGGATGAGCGCCATCGCCATTCGGATCGGCGACGTGAAGTTCGTACGCATCGTCGTGTCGATATCGTCGGCGGTCAACGTCTGCACGAGCTTGCGCTTGCCGATCGCCGCGTTGTTGACGAGTACGTCGATGTGCCCGAATCGCTCGCGGGCCTCGTCGGCGATTTGGACCGCGACGTCCACGTCCGACAGGTCGGCCGACCACATCGCGGAGTCGGGTGTGTGCGCCTGACACGCCGCGAGGACTGCTTCGAGGCGATCGGCGCGGCGGGCGACGATCCCGACGGCAGCACCCGCAGCCGCGAGTTGTGGCGCCAGCTGTTCACCGATGCCCGAGGAGGCGCCGGTGAGGAGCACGGTCGCGCCTGCAAGTTCCATCGGTGACTCCCAGCTCGACCGGTGTGATCGCTACACGCGAGTCGGATGATCCGCCATCGCGAGGAGCTCATTATCGCCCGAGCTGTCGCCGTACGCCCAGAGCTCGACGGTGGCGTCGCCGAGCCACGCCCGGAGTCGCTTGGTCTTCTCGGCGCCGCGGACGTTGCCGCCGAGCAATTCCCCGGTGAGGTGGTGGCCCGCGGTTTCGAGCTGGCAGGCGATGACGTGATCCACGCCGAGGTGAGGGGCCAGGGGCTCGAGGTAGACCTCGAGCGATGCCGACACGATCACGATCTCGTGGTGTTCCGAGCGGTGCCAGGCGAGCCGGTCGAGAATCTCGGGTCGAAAGTTGTGGCGGTTCCAGAGCGCGGCGGCGTAGGTCTCGCCGACTTCGGAGACTCGGTCGGCGCGTGCACCCACCAACGTCCGGCGGAGGAGGTGCTCCTTCTCGAGGTCTCGATCAGCCCGCCCGAGGTTCATGGCGACCAGTTGAGGAGCACGACGAGCGGCGGCGGCGGCGAGTCGGGGCCGGCCTGCGACCCGGGCGAGGAACGGAACGAGCGTGTCGCGCCTGGAAATCGTGCCGTCGAAGTCGAATGCGGCGACTCGGCGAGGTTCGGAGGCCACGCTCACACAGGGAGCCGGCGGAAGACTGCCCGCGGCAGGTGTCGGAGCACCGACATCACGTACCGCATCTGGCGCGGTACCCACACGATCTCGGTGCCGCGAGTGAGCGCCGAGATGATCGCGCCGGCGACGTGCTCAGGGTCGGTGGCGAGCGGTGCGGCGTCGAGACCGTCGGTCATCTTGGAATGTACGAATCCCGGACGGACCACGATCACCCGGACACCCGTGCCGACGAGACTGTCGCCGAGCCCTTGGCAGTACGCGTCCAGCCCGGCTTTGCTCGACCCGTAGACGAAGTTCGAACGGCGCGCCCGCTCGCCGGCGACGGAGGAGAGCACCACGATCGTGCCGTGTCCCTGGCGGTGCAGTGCGGCAGTCGTCGGGACCAGCACCGAGACCGCCCCGAGGAAGTTGGTGTCGAGAATGCGCAGCGCCTCGGTCGGATCGACCTCGGCTCGGTCCTGATCCCCGAGCACTCCGAAGGCGACGAGCACGAGGTCGATGTCGCCGAACCGTTCGAAGACCGATTCGATGAATGCAGGATGGGACGAGTGGTCGAGTGCATCGAAGGTCACCGACTCCACGGTGTTGGCACCGGCGTGGCGAAGTTCCTTGGCCGGGCCCGAGAACGACTCCGGATCACGACCGGCGAGGATGACGGTCCGACAGCGGCGGGCGATCAGCGCCTTGGCGGTCGCCAACGCGATGTCGGATCCGCCGCCGAGGATGAGCACTGACTGGACCGAGCCGAGGGCGTCGTTCATGGGCGAGCAGCCTTTCAGAG
This sequence comes from Acidimicrobiia bacterium, assembly GCA_016650415.1. Lineage (GTDB taxonomy): Bacteria > Actinomycetota > Acidimicrobiia > IMCC26256 > JAENVU01 > JAENVU01. The sequence continues at coordinate 1,456 of JAENVU010000263.1, read as the reverse complement.
ACCGAGCCGACGGGACAGGTCGGAGGCGATGCGGTGGTCCGGGTCGAGTCGGTGCCGGACCTCGCGCCATTCGGGCAATCGGGGATACATGCGCCCGAGGTTCTCGGGCCGAGTGCGAGCGTCCTTGGCGAGGTACACGCGTCCGCCTACCTGGAGCACCATCTCGTCGAAGCGATCGAAGGTGCGGGCCAGCTCCGCTCGGCCAACAGGAATGTCGACTGTGAGTGTCCATCCCGGCATCGGGAAGGACAACATTCCCGGATTCGCGGCGCCGAACCGTTTGAGTACGGCGAGGAACGATGGCCAGTTCTCGTTGCCGAGGATTTCGATGATCCGGCGCACGGTGTCCTCGGCGCCGAAGGGAACCACGAACTGGTACTGGACGAATCCGCGGCTCCCGTACACCCGACTCCATTCGTCGATCATGTCGAGGGGATGGAAGAACAATCCGATGTCTTGGATCAAGTCGCGGTGACTCACCCGAGTCTTGCGGTACCAGAGCTCGTTGAATGCCTTGACCGTCCAGGCGTTGATCAACCCCGACGGCAGGATCGGCGGCGCGACGGCGAGCTGGTGGGGATCGAAGCGATGAGCCAGGGAGCGCTTGGTCTTCGGCACCTCGTCCAGCGTCGCGTGGTTCCCGCGTCCGAGGATCCCGCGTCCGAGGTGCTTCCCCGTCGCGCCGCAATCGATCCAGGCCACGGAGTAGCGGTACGCAGAGTCACTCTCCTCCATCGCGCTGAACATGGCGTCGAGGTCCGGGCACCGCTCCTCGTCGACCCGGATGAAGCGGGTTTCGGTCGGGATCAGTTCGAAGGTGGCGTCGAGGAGGACGCCGGTCAGGCCCATGCCGCCGGTCGTGGCCCAGAACACCTCCGGGGAGGATTCCCGATCGACATCGAGGACCTCGCCGCTCCCGGTGAGGAGGCGGAACGACCGCACCTTGTTGCCGAAGGTGCCATCCACGTGATGTCCCTTGCCGTGGATGTCGCTGGCGATGGCACCACCGACCGTGACGAAACGAGTTCCGGGGGTCACGAGGAACCAGCCGCGGGGGATGAGCCAGCGCATCAGTTCGTCGAGGCTCGTTCCTGCTCGTGCGGTGACGATGCCGCGGTCGAGGTCCGCGTCGATGATGCCGGACAGGGCGGTGGCATCCAGCACGAGCCCACCGGCGTTCTGGGCCGCGTCGCCATAGGCCCGCCCGAGACCACGTGCGATCGCGCCGCGGTCGGGCGCCCGGTCGAGGAGCTGGCGCGCATCGGCTTCGGTTAATGGCGATGCGAGCCGAGCGCGGGTCGGAGCAGTCCCACCCCAGCCGGCGAGGAGGACATCGTCGCCGGGCTGCTCGGTGATGACCGACTCACGCGACATAGAGACCAATCGCCACAATGGCGACCCACAGCGCGCCGAGCACTTGGAGCGCGCGGTCGGCGAGGACGAGGTCTTCGGGCGC
>JAENVU010000262.1 GCA_016650415.1 Acidimicrobiia bacterium | reverse complement strand
GCCGATGAGCTCTGGTCGTACCCGTTCGCGGTCGCCGGCGGTTCCTTCCTGGTGCAGTCCCACATCGGGTACGCCGCGGTCACGATTGCGATCCTGTCCGGCGCGGCGGTCATCGTCATCGGTCAGGCCGCTCGCCATCGAGTGCCGTGGCGGCGGGTCGCGATCGTCGGCATCGTCACCCTCGGCACGTTCGCCGTGCTGTGGGCACCGAGCGCGTACCAACAGATCCGCGACGAGCCCGGCAATCTCAGTGAGCTCCAGCAGTTCTTCTCCGATGCCAAAACGGATCACACGCTCGGCGACGGCGTCTCGGTCACCGTACGGGAACTCGGCACCGTGCCGGCCCAGCTCGTCCACCTCGATGCCGGTCGCGCGGTGGAGAGCCGGGCGCCCGTCTGGGCGGGCATCCTCACCCTGGCGGCGCTCGGTGGGGCCGTCGCGGTCGCGCTCACCCGGCGGGCCTGGCACGCGCTCAGCCTGGCCGGCCTCGTCGGCCTGTCGATCGTCGCGGCGGCCTGGTCGGTGGCGCGCGTCATCGGACCCATCGAGGACTACCTCGTGCTGTGGATCGCCGTCGCCGGTGCCGGCGCCTGGGTCGCGCTCGGCGCCGCGTTGTTGACGCCAGGGGTACGGCCACCGGCCAAGCTGCCCCTGCGGCTCCTCGGCGGCGCCGTGCTCGCGCTCGCGTTGTTGAACAGTTGGAACGCCTGGCGGGCAGCTCCCCCGCAACCGATCGGCGCCCAAGCGGTTCCGCCGCTGACGCGCAGTGTTCGTTCGGCGATCGGGCCGAGCTCGGAACGACCGATCCTGGTACGCAGCCGCGGCACCTCGGCGTGGGCCATGGCTGCCGCGGTGATGGTCGACCTCGAGCGCCGCGGGTACGACACCGTCGTCGACCCCAAGGAAGCCTGGCTCCTCGGCGAACATCGAGTGCGAGCCCCGGGGCAGAAGGTGGCGGCCACGCTCACCTTCGCCGACCCGGCCGCGGCCGCAGCGCTCGATGCCTCACCCGATCAACGGCTCCTCGGTCGGGAGCGGGCCATGGACGACGTCAGCGTCTTCGTGCGCACCTGAGCACGGGCTCGCCGTCGCTCACGGCGCGAGAAGCGCCCGGGCCACGAGATCCGTGCCGAACGCAGTGAGGATCGCGAGATACAGCAACCCGGTCGCCGCCATCACTGCGGAGTAGAAGCGCTCCCGCAACGCGAGCCACGTCACCCACAACAGGATCGCGGTCGTGAGCGCGCACACGACCCACATCCAGCCGATCAGGCCTCCGTAACCGTCGGACCGACCCCCGCTCAGCACGCCGATCATCCCGGGCGGGAGCAGCAGGACCAGCACCTCGACCGGCCACACGGCCGCCGCCCACCGGACCAGCTCTTGCAGGGGTGCACGGGGGAGACCGGGCTGGGTCAGGTACCAGTGGCCGAGCAGCATCGCATCGCTGACGACGCCGAGGAACGCGGCGCCCACCACCAGCCGGGCCGCGGCGAGCCAGAGCGCGCCGCCCGAGAACTCGGCTGCGCCGACCAGTGCAACCACACCGAAGATCGGTGCCGCCAGATCGAGCGCCGGGGGAAACTCCCGCCGGTCGATCGGTCCGGCCGGATCACGCGCATCGCCACCCGCGTCGGTCCGGCCGGCCATCGCGGCGACCCGCTCGGCCCGGCTCGTGGCCAGTTCGTCCGCCGCCGACACGCCGGCGGCGCGTCGCACCACGCTCACGATCAGCGCGACCGTCGCACTCACGACCACCATCGCCGACGCCGCCAGAAAGACCCCGTGGCCCCACCCCTGGTGATCGGTGCGGAGTTCGGCCGCGATCGCACCGATCGCCATCGCGCCGAACACGCCGCGCAGCAACCAGCCGTAGCCGATGCTGACCATGCGCCCGCGCGTCGTCACCCAGAGAAACACCAGACCGCCGGCGGCCCACTGCAACAGGATGGTGGCGGCGTCGAGATGCACGTCAGTCGACGACGGCCAGATCGCGCGGCGCCTCGTTGAGTCGCTCGGGGCCGGCTGCGGTCGCGACGACGATGTCTTCCAGGCGCATTCCGAACCGCCCGGGAAAGTACACACCCGGTTCGATACTGAATGCGTGCCCGGCAACGAGCGGCGTCGCGTTCCCCGCCGCAATGTAGGGATCCTCGTGCGCCTCGAGTCCGATGCCATGGCCGGTCCGATGAATGAACGCATCGGCGAGCCCGCGTTCCTGCAGCGATCGCCGCGCGACCGCGTCGACGGCTTCACACGGTGTCCCCACGGTCGCGGCAAGGACCGCCGCTTCCTGGGCCACGGTCAACGCCGCGTACGTGTCGGCGACCTCGGACGTCGGGGCGCCGACCACGAACATGCGGGTGATGTCCGAGCAGTACCCACGCATCGTCCCGCCGAAGTCACACACCACGACGTCACCCTCGCCGATGACCCGATCCCCCGCATCGTGGTGTGGGGACGCGCCGTTGGGCCCGGAACCGACGATCGCGAAGTTCGGCCGGTCGTGACCGTGGGCGAGCATGCGATCCACGAACTCGCGGCTGACGTCGCGCTCGGTCCGACCACCGAACGGCCGGGTGCGCATCTCCGCCGCGACCGCATCGACGGCGTGGGCCGCGGCGCGCAACGCGGCGATCTCGGCCGAGTCCTTGACCGCCCGGAGCGTTCCCGTGATGCGGCTCGCCGGGACGAACCGGGCGTGGGGCATCGCGGCCTGGAGCGCCAGCGTGAACCGGGTCCACGTGTGATCCCCGATCGCAACTCCGGCTGCGGCGCCGACGAGCCCCGCGACGACTCCGATCGGATCGCCGCCCTCGGCCCAGGAGTGCACCTCGCAGGAGCCATTGGCCGGGACGCGCGGTGCTTCCAGTTCGGGAACCACCAAGGTCGCGTCTCCGTCGCGCGGCACCACCAGCATGGTGAGCCGTTCGAGCGGCATGGCTTCGTAGCCGGTGAAGTAGGGAAGGTCGGCACCCACGGAGAGCAGCAACGCGTCGATCCCGGCCCGTTCGAGCGCGAGACGGGCCGCGGCTTGGCGCCCGGCGAACGGCTCGCTCATGACGCGGTGACGGTCAACGCCGAACTCGCGCCGTCGCGGGCGTGATAACTGGACCGAACGAGTGGCCCCGACTCCACGTGGACGAACCCGAGAGTGCGGGCGAACTCGCCCAGCTCGTCGAACTCCTCCGGCGTGACCCAGCGCGCCACCGGCAGGTGCGCGGGCGACGGTTGGAGGTACTGACCGAGCGTGAGGATGTCGACGCCGACGTTGCGCAGATCCACGATTGCGGATCGCACCTCGTCGAGCTCCTCACCCAGGCCGAGGATGATCCCCGACTTCGTGACCAATCCTGCGGCCTTGGAACGCGCGAGCACGGTCAGCGATCGCGCGTACCCGGCTGACGGGCGCGCCCGGCGCTGGAGGCGCGCGATGGTCTCGAGGTTGTGATTCAACACGTCCGGGCGCGCATCGAAGATCGCGGCGAGAGCGTCGGCGTCACCCTTGCAGTCGGGGATCAGGACCTCGATTGTCGTCTCGGGGTTGCGATCCCGGACCGCCTGGATCGTCGCGACGAACCCGGCCGCGCCGCCGTCGGAGACATCGTCTCGCGCCACGCTCGTGATCACCGCGTGCGCGAGACCCAACGTCGCGACCGCGTCGGCCACGCGGCGGGGTTCGTCGGGATCGATCGGGAACGGCTTGCGGGTATCGACCAGACAGAAGCCGCAGGCGCGGGTACACCGGTCACCGAGGATCATGAAGGTGGCGGTGCGCTGTGACCAACACTCGAAGATGTTGGGACAACCGGCCTCTTCGCACACCGTGTGCAGTTCCTGCTCATGGACGAGCCGCTTGAGTCGCCGGTACTCGGGACCCAGGTCGGCCGTGACCTTCATCCAACCGGGCCGCCGACCGGGCTCGACCGGAATCGGTTCCGCGGGACGCACGAACCCGACCGACGCGCGGTCGATGGTCGTGGCGTCCGCGGCACGCGCCCACGCGACGATCACCGCATCGATGACCTCAGTCATGGCCGGTGCGGTGCCGAGCAGCGCGGCCATCGATGCCACCCCGGCATCGCTGATACCGCACGGCACGATGTGATCGAACATCGCGAGATCGCAGTCGACGTTGAGGGCGAACCCGTGCATGGTCCGGCCACGAGCGACGCGCACACCGATCGCGGCGATCTTCTCGTTGCCGACCCAGACTCCGCTGCGGCCCTCGACTCGCTCACCCTGGATCCCGAAGCCGTCGAGCACCGAGATCAGCACGGCCTCGATCCGCCGGACGTGCGCCACCACATCGCGGGTGCCCGCCGGCGACACGGCCAACTCACCGATCGGATACCCGACGAGCTGACCCGGCCCGTGGTAGGTGACGTCGCCACCGCGATCGGTCGTGATCAGCTCCGCGCCGACCGAGTTGGGGTCGACCAGAACGTGGGCCGGATCGGCCCGCTTGCCGAGCGTGTAGGTGTGGGGGTGCTCCAGGAGCAGCAGGTAGTCGTCATCGGTACGGGAATGCAGCGCCCGCTGCAACGCGAGCGCCTCCG
>JAENVU010000261.1 GCA_016650415.1 Acidimicrobiia bacterium | reverse complement strand
GTGATGCCCATCGGCACGATGCGGTCCGGATACGGCGAATGCCACTCGTCGAAGAACCAGTCGTTCCATGCCCGCGTCACCGCGAGGCCGAGGGCCGCATCGGAACACTGCGAGAACACCGAACCGCAGAACCCGGTGATCTGACTCGGGAAGTTGACCGATGCCCACACGCCGTTGATGTCCATGTCGCGCACCCGCGCGTCGATCTCGTAGCAACCCGGGCGCATGTTCTCGAACCGCGTGGGTTCCACCAGCCAGTCCCGGCGATCTCGTCCCACCACCGCGTTGAGACCGACCTGGAAGTAGATCCGGCCGTCGAACTCCCAGACCTCGTGCCCCTCTTCGGTCTCGACCACGTGAGGCGCCCCGGCCGCGAACGCCGACGGCAGCCGGCCCTCGAACATCGCGGGTGGCTCGACCAGGTGATCGTCGACGGAGATGAGCGTGTGGGTCACCGGACGGGGTTCGGGGTCGGGGAGCAAGCCGTGGGCAGCCGTCCGCCGCCAGTTCAATCGCCAGGTGCGCTCGCTCATCGTGACCTCCGGGGGCCAGTCTGGCATCGGTCCGAGCGCGCGACGCGATTGCCACCTACCGTTGGTGGAGACACCCGTCGGCTTCGGAGTTTCCTCATGAGCGTGATCGATCGGCGTGCGGTCCGTCTCCTGATCGCCGGCGCGGTCTGGGTCGCGGTGGGTACGGCGTGTGGGAGCAGCAGCAGCTCGGAGCCCGCCTCGTCGTCCACGTCGTCCCCCGGTTCGACCGCATCCTCGACGAGCACAGCCGACGGAACGGGGCAGGGCAAGGTCGATGTGTGCGCCATCGTCACCGCGGCCGACGCGGCCACAGTGTTCGGTGAGACCGCGGAGCCTCAGGATTCGCCGAGTTCCGAGCCGCTGGTCTCGGGTCTGTGTATCTATTCGCACCCGGGTGACGATCTTGCCGTCCGCAATCTCCTGCAGGCGCGGGTGTACCCCGGCGAGCAGTTCTACGGCGACCGGCTCTTTCCGGATGCGACGACGTTGAACGGGTTCGGCGAGAAGGGGTTCATCAACGTCGACCCGAAGCGGCACAAGGTGGACCTGCAGTTCGTGAAGGACGGCAAGACCGGCGTGATCGCGTACAGCACGGGTGCGGGCATCGACATCGCAGCCCGTGAAGACGCCGTCAAGGCGGTAGGGAAGAAGCTGGCTGCGGCGCTGTAGCCGGCACAGCGGGTAGTTTCGAACACTTCCGAGAGAGGGGTCCGCGTGGCGTTGTCGATCCAGATCAACCGTGATGTCTGTATGGGTTCCGGGAACTGTTCGTTCTGGGCGCCCGGGGTGTTCGACCTCGACGAGGACGGTGTTGCTTTCGTGACCGACCCGGAGGGCGAATCCGAGGACAAGATCATCCTCGCGGCGCAGGGGTGCCCGACGCAGGCCATTTCGGTCTTTCGCGGCGACGAGAAGGTCGTCTGACCACGCCCCACCATGGCTGAGCTCGACGTCACCCGATTGGTCCGGGCCGCACGCACCAATCTCCTGCGGCGCATGGCCCGGAGCCCGATCGCGTTCGTGTTGAGCGGCGGGGGATCGCAAGGCAGCTTCGAGGTGGGAGTGCTCCGGTATCTCTACGGCGATCTCGGCCTGAAGCCGGCGATCCTCGTGGGGAGTTCGGTCGGGGCGATCATCGCGGCGAAGCTGGCCGAAGGCGACGACGAGGAAACCGGTCGTTGCGCGATGGACGAACTCGAGGCCATCTGGCGCGGGCTGCGATCGAACCGCGACATGTGGCTCACGGAGCCCTGGCTCGACAAGTTGCGCTCGCAGGCCACCTGGGCGTCCGACCTGCGCGGTCGCGCCGGAGAGCACGGTGCGGCAGGGAGCCAGGCGCGCGTCGTCATGCGCATGTTGGGCGAGATCGTGAGGAATCCACCGGAGGCGGACGGCACCATCGATGCATTGCGAGCCGCGATGCGGGCGAAGTCGTTGCTCAACATGGCACCCGTCGAACAGATCGTGGAGACCCAACTCTCGCCCGAGTTGATGCAGGCCTCGGGCCTGATCCTGCGGGTCGGTGCAGTGAGTCTCGAAAGTGGCCAACTGCGGTACATCGACCAATACGGCCAGCTGTACGCGCGGGACGGCCAGGCGCTCGACGTCGAGAAGGTCCCGTTCCGGGATGCGGTCATCGCATCGGCGTCCATTCCGGTGGTGTTCCCGCCCAAGGCAATGGGGGGCGAGCACTACGTCGACGGCGGCGTGCGCGAGATCCTGCCGTTGGCGCTCGCCTTCAACGAACTCGGTGCCGGCCACATCTTCGCGGTCGTGGCATCGGCGCCGGGCGTCAACCGTTGGGACGACGCCGGCGACCGTGGTCTCTTCGATATCGCCCGTCGGGTCTCGGCCGACATCGCGCCGGACGAGACGTTGCGCAAGGAGATCGCGCCGCCACGGGGCTGGGGACGACGGGTCACGGTGATCGTCCCCGAGGTCGACGTCCACGATGCCTTGACCATCGACCCGGAGTTGATCGCCGCGTCGATCGATTACGGCTACATGCGGGCCGCCGACGTGCTGCTGGATCTGAGCGACGAGCAATGCGAGGTGACGACTGAGATCGCCCGGACCCGCATGCGACTCCGCGCGACCCGGGGGCCGATTGCCGGCTTGCTCGAAGGCGACATCAACGCCGCGGAGGCCGAGCCCGGGGCCGAAGCGCGCGAACTCGAGACCCTGGCGCGGTTGCTCGAGACGCGACTGCGTTCGGGGGCGCCCCTCGCCCCGGGCGACTGCGGGTTGAGCGCGCGCCGGGTGCCCGTCGAGCGCGACGCCGAGGTCAGCGCGCCCCGCGAATGAGTTGGCCCGGCCGTGCGCCGGTGTCCTCACCGTTCTCGAACGTCACCTGACCGGCGAGGATCGTCGCGACGTATCCATCCGCCCGCTGGATGAAGCGCCGGGCATCGCCGGGGAGGTCGTAGGCCATCTCCGGTGCGTGCAACCGCAGCCCGGCGTGGTCGATCACGTTGAGGTCGGCGCGCTGGCCGACGGCCACGGTGCCCCGGTCGCCGAGCCCGTACAGGGAGGCGGTCTCCGACGTCATCTTGCGCACGACCCACTCGATCGGCAGCTGGCCGTGATCGCGGTCTCGGGCCCAGTGCGCCAGCATGAACGTGGGCGTTGATGCGTCACACGTCGTGCCGCAGTGGGCTCCGCCGTCACCGAGGCCCCATGCGCTGGTCGGGTGCAAGAGCATCTCTCGCACGGCGTCGAGGTTCGCGTCGGTGTAGTTGAGCAGCGGACGCATGATGAGCGCACGGCCGTCGTTCTCCATCAGGAGATCGAGGTACAGGTCGTAGACGTCTCGGCCACTCGCCGCAGCCCGGGCGGCCACACTCTCGGACGGGTCCGGCTCGTAGTTCGGTGGATCGCCGAGCGGAAACGCCTTGGCCGGATCGAGGAACTGCAGCATCGTCGGATCGGGCGTGGATGCTTCCCGGACGAGGCGGGCCCGGAGTTCGGGATTGGCCGTGATCTTGGCGACCCGCTCGCTGACCGGGAGCAGGCCGACCTCGGCCCAACTCGGGGTGTAGGCGAACGGGTGGAAGGTCTCGAAACCGAGCAGCAACGTGACGGGACGGCCGGCGACCTGGGGCCGCACGCGAGCGCCTTCGGCCCGGGCCGTGCCGGCGAGTTCGAGCATGCGCCGCCAACTGTCGGGGTCGTGGTCGTTCTGGGTGAGCGCAAAGGTGACCGGTCGCCCGATCGCCGCCGAGAGGCGCCGCATCCAGTCCATCTCGCGCTCCGGTGCCGCCAGGTCCTCGCCGAGGGCGCCGGCGGGCGCGAGCTCGAAGATCCCGGAGCCGGCGTCGGCCAGTGCCTGACCGATGCCGAAGAGTTCGTCTTCAGCCGCGAAGGTGCCGGGGACGGGCTCCCCGTCGATGGCCATGTGGGCGATGGTCCGAGAGGTGGAGACGCCGAGCGCCCCCGCTTCGATCGCCTACCGCACGATGACCGCCATCTCGGCGATGTCGTCGGGGGTCGACGGTTGGTTCTTCGCGCCTCGTTCGCCCATCACGTAGGCGCGCACCGCGCCGTGGGGAATCTGCGAACCGACGTCGAGCGACTTCGGCACTTGGTCGATCGCGTCGAGATACTCGGGATACGACTCCCAACCCCACTGGATGCCCTCCGACAGCGCGGCGCCGGGGATGTCTTCGACGCCCTCCATGAGGCCGATCAGCCAGTCGTGTTTGTCGGGCCGAGCGGGGGCGAAACCGACGCCGCAGTTCCCCATGACCACGGTCGTGACCCCGTGCCAACACGTGGGCGTGAGGTTCGGATCCCAGGTGATCTGGCCGTCGAAATGGGTGTGCACATCGACGAACCCCGGGGTCACGAGCAGGCCGTCGGCATCGACCGTGCGGGCGGCGTTCGTTCCCGCCAACGATCCCGCATCCGCGATCTCGGTGATGCGCCCGTCGGTGACGGCGACGTCGGCAGGACGCGGCGCGTCTCCGGTGCCGTCGACGAGCGTGCCGCCGGTGATGACGAGATCGGCCATGGTGATTCCCCCGATTGTGAGCTGGTGGTCGCAGCCTATTGGGATCCGACCGACCAATCTGACGGGTCGTCAGGTCCGACCCGTCCGCCGTACCATCCCCGGATGCCGATCGGGATCAGCGAAGACCACCACGCGCTCCACCAGGCCGTTCAGGGGTGGATGGATCGGCACTGTCCGCCGGCCGCGCATCGTGATCTGCTCGACGCGTCGAGTGAGACCCTTCCGGTCTTCTGGCAGGAACTCGCCGGTCAGGGCTGGCTCGGACTCCACGTGGCGGAGGAGCACGCCGGTGAAGGGGCATCGGTCGCGGAGTTGGCGGTCGTCCTCGAAGCCGCCGGCCGCTCGGGAATGCCCGGGCCGTTCCTCGGCCATGTCCTCGCCGCCGCGGTGCTCCAGGACGCGGTCCGGCGGGGTCACGACGGAGCCGCCGAGTACCTGTCCGGGCTGGCCGCAGCCGGTTTCGCCGGCACGGTCTCGCTGAGCGGATCGCTCGCCGCGGTGGAGTCGGGGGCTCGGCTGCACGTGACGGGAGAGCTGGCCGCGGTGATGTCGGGCCACCTGTCCGGGCTCCTCCTGGCCGAGACCGACCGGGGCTGGCTCGTGGTGCTGGCGGGGGAGTACGAGGCGACCGAAGCGGCGAGCGTGGATCTCACTCGCCGGGTGGCTCGGGTCACGGTCGACGCCGAGGTACCGACGTCTCGCTTGCTGCCGTCGATGACCACGGCGCGGGTGCGCGAGCTCGCGGTGGTGTTGGCCGGGGCCGAAGCGGTCGGCGCGTCTCAGTGGTGCGTGGACACCGCGGCCGAGTACGCGCGCGACCGTCGACAGTTCGGACGGCCGATCGGTCAGTACCAGGGCGTGAAGCACCGGTGCGCCAACATGCTGGCGCGCACCGAACTCGCCCGGGCGGCCGTGTGGGACGCGTGCCGTGCCCTCGACGATCCCGACACCGGCGCGTTCACGGCGGCCGCGGCGGGCGCGCTGACGATCGACGCGTTCTTCGAGACCGCGAAGGATTGCGTGCAGGTACTCGGTGGCATCGGCTTCACGTGGGAGCACGACGCGCACGTGTACCTCCGGCGGTCGATGGCACTGCGTTCGCTGCTGGGGACGTCGAGCGGGTGGCGGGTGCGCAGCGCGGAACATGCGCTCGCCGGCATCGTGCGCCGGCTCGGTGTCGAACTCGACGACGGAACCGCGCCGGTGCGCGCCGGTGTACGCGAGTTTCTGTCCTCACTCGACGGGTGCGACGATGCCGAACGGCGTCGCCGACTCGCGACCGAGGGGTATCTCGCCCCCCAGTGGCCACGACCGTGGGGTCGGGATGCCGACGCGGTGGAGCAACTCGTGATCGACGAGGAGTTCCGTGCCGCGCGCGTCGTGCGCCCGAGCCTGGTGATCGGAGCGTGGGCGCTCCCGCCGTTGATGATCTACGGCACCGAGCAGCAGCAGGAACGCTGGATCCCGCCGACGTTGGCCGGGGAGATCGCGTGGTGTCAGCTGTTCAGTGAACCGGGTGCCGGCTCCGACCTCGCGGGTTTGACGACCAAGGCCGAACGCATCGAGGGCGGCTGGCTCGTCAACGGCCAGAAGGTGTGGACCTCGATGGCCAAGGAGGCCGACTGGGGCATCCTGCTCGCCCGGACCGATCCCGAGGCGCCCAAGCACGAGGGCATCTCGTTCTTCATGCTCGACATGAAGACGCCGGGGATCGACATCCGTCCGCTGCGAGAACTCACCGGCCACTCGTTCTTCAACGAAGTGTTCTTCGACGACGTGTTCATCCCGGACGACTGTCTGGTCGGTCGTGAACACGACGGCTGGCGCGCCACCCGCACGTCGCTCGCGAACGAGCGGGTCGTCATGGGGAGCGGCGCGACCCTCGGTCGAGGTGTGCGAGGAGTGCTGGATCTCGTCCGCGAGCACGGGCTCGAATCCGACACCGCGACCTTGGCCGACGTCGGCGAACTGGTCGCCCGGGACTACGCGTTGTCGGTGCTCGGCCACCGGCTGATGCTCTCGGCGCTCGGTGGTGCCGACCCGTCGGGATCGGAAGCCTCGGTGCGGAAGCTGCTCGGCGTGGAGCACGACCAGCGCGTGCAGGAAGTCGGGCTGGCACTGTTCGGTGCCGTGGGTGCCGTCGCGGATGGACCCGCCGCGCAGTGGTCGGAGCAGTTCCTCTTCACCCGGAACCTGACCATTGCCGGCGGGACGAGCGAGATCCAACGCAACATCATCGGCGAGCGGGTCCTCGGCCTCCCCAAGGACCCGTAACCCCCACCTAGCCGACGTTTGGCGCGTGGTGACGCGCTCCGGCGCGTCAGGCGACAAACGCGGGGTGGTGGGTTCGGACTGGTGGTCTCAGGTGGCCGGTACCGTGCCGCAACGTCCCCGGCGCTTCCCCGTGACCGACCGCGCACGCGCGGTCCCGCACCACCCAACCGGAGTTCGCAGTGACTCGCACGCAACCATTTCCGACGCGCCACCGGGCCGTCGACGACGTCCTGCAGGCCGCGACACGTCAGCACGGTGTCATCACCCGGAGGCAGGCGATCGAACTCGGGATGACCCAGCACATGATCAACGGTCAGATCCAGAGGTGTCGATGGCGCCGACTTCACCCAAGCGTCTACGCGATCGCGGGTGCGCCGGCCTCGTGGCAACAGCGAGTGTTGAGCGCCGTGCTGGCCGCGGGCGACGACGCGCTCGCGCCGCACCTGACTGCCGCGGCGCTGCGCGACCTCGACGGTGTCGAGCGCGGCCGCGTCGAACTCACCCGCCCGGGCGTCGCGCCGCTCGATCTCCGTCACGTTGTCGTGCATCGCAGCCCGCACCTCGAACCGGTCGACCGGACCGTCGTCGACGGCATCCCGGTCACCTCGGTCGCGCGGACACTGGCCGACTGCTCGGGCGTGGTGTCTCTCGGACAGTTGGCCCGGGCGCTCGACTCGGCCTTGGTCGGCGGGTTCGTCAAGCGAGCGGACCTGCTCGAAGTGGCGAGTCGGCTCGGTCCGGCGCCCGGCCGCAAGATCACCAACCTCCGTCGCCTGCTCGCCGAGCGAGGTCCGGACG
>JAENVU010000260.1 GCA_016650415.1 Acidimicrobiia bacterium | reverse complement strand
TCACGGTGACGAACTGCGGCTTGAAGTTGTTGTCCACCGCATCGATGGTGATCGCGCGCTTGCCGGTCTCGCGGGTGAACGTCTTCCCGCTGAGATCGACACTCGCCGAGTCGCTCCCGCACGCGGCGAGGACGGTCAACGGCAACATCGAGACGGCAAGGAGCCGCAGCACGGGGCGCATCCGCGGAGCGTAGCGATGCGGGTTGGCGAAACCGAAGTCGTGAATCCCCGCGGGTCCTTCGTGGCCAGGTGGGGACGAGTCCGGGTCAGGTCCCGATGCTGGAGATCGTCACGAAACCGTTGAGGAACCCGGCGATGTCGTCGACGGTGTTGGTCACGGTCGAGGTGCAATCCGCATTCCCGACCGGATTCCCGGAGGTGGTGTCGGTCGCGAGCGGAAGGAAACGCGAGCCGCGTATGGCACCGGCCGTGCAGGTCGGGATGTTGATGTTGACGACGGATTGGAATCGTTGGGGGCCGACGCGGCCGAGCAGAAAATCGTTGACCCAGGCGACCAGGACGAATGCCCCGCTCGGGAAGTCCGGTGGTGATCCGAGTCCTTGTGACAATGCGACGGACGGGATCTCGGCCCGTCCGCCGACGCGGGCCGCGCCGAGGGTGCCGGAGATGCCGGTGATGGGCCCCAGGTTCTGACCGTTGTTGATGCCGGAGACGATGAGATCCGGGTTCAGGTGCTGGACCTGGAGCGCGTACCGCACGGCGTCGGCCGGGAAACCCTGGACCGCAGTCGCGGGGTAACCGCTCGCGGTCTGCGATGGGTTGGCGACGAGCGGGTCGGGTGACGTGTTGCCACCGGAGCCGCTCTGGTTCGTTGCCGGGGCAACCACCGAGACCGAAACGTTCGGGAGCTTGCGCAGGACCTCGACGGCGGCGTCGATTCCGGGAGCGTCGACTCCGTCGTCGTTCGAGACGAGGACACGCAACGGGTTGAGGTGGGTGTTCGTGTAGCAGGACGCGGTGACGTCGTAGACCGCGCCGAGTCCGGTGAGGCACGGGTGGGTCGCGTTGAACACGTTCGGTTCGTGCTGGAACGGCCGGAGGATCCACGCCCGGAGACGCCAGCCGCCGGTGACCGCAGTCCACAGGTCGTTCGGGCCGGTGAATCCGGCGGGCGCGTGCTGGCCGGTGATGTTCCATTCGATGCCGGCGATCTGCGCGCCGTTGTTCGTGCTGTCGTACAGGAGAGTGTCGGGCCGTGCTGCGTCGAAGGTCGGTGTCGCAGCGCGGAAGCGGAACGCGGCACCCACACCCGGCACGTAGGGCGTACCGATCGCGCCGTCGCCGAGCGCGTCCCCCGCGGTGTGATGCCGGTTCGCGGCGAGGGCCGCGAGGTCGAGCTGCGCGGACAGGCTCGTGCAGTCGGCCGGGGTGAGTGCGGTCCCGGCGGAAGGCGCACACCAAAACGGCTTGGGAACAGTTCCGGGCGCCGCGGCATACCGCTGTGCACTCTGGAGCATCTGACAACCACTCGCGACGAGCAGCAACGCCGTCGCCATCGCGACGAGTCGAACGGACCGCACGGTTCCTCCCCCAACAAGGTGTCCGAGTAGGGGCGGGATGGTACTGCCCGGCGGAGACGCCGCGGTCCCGGTCCCGGGAGCGGCTCGTCAGGTCACGTCGATGACGCCCATCATCCCGAGGTCCTCGTGGTCGAGGATGTGGCAATGGAACACCGTGCGCCCGGGAATATCCAGGAATGCCAGTCGAATCCGCACCGATGAGTTGGCCGGCACGTTCACGGTGTCTTTCCATCCGGGCGGGGCGTGACCGTTGCCGTCGTCGATCACCAGGAACGGCCAGACGTGGAGGTGGAACGGGTGGTCCATGGCGGAGGCGTTGCGGATGGTCCACTCCTCCACATCGCCCAACCTCGTGGCGACATCCGTGCGATTCGGATCGAAGGAGTCGCCGTTGATCGTGGCCTGGCCGTCCATTCCGCCGCCACCCATTCCGCCCCCACCCATACCCCCGCCGCCCATGCCCATGGCGAGCGTGAGGTCGCGTTCACGGTCGACCGTCGAGGACGTGAGCGACCGCAGGTCGGCGAGACGGGTGGGCAGCGAAGCCGCCTGGCTGCTGTCGCGCGCCACGAGAGTCGCGAGGGTGATGGTGTCGCTCGCGCCCGAGCTGCCGCCCGTTCCTCCCCCCATGCCGCCGCCGCCCATCATGGGAGTGCCGCGGTCGTAGGGCAGGGATCGGAAGGCATACCGACCCGCGCGCGTGGGAGCGAGGAGCAGTTCAACCCGTTCGCCCGGTGCGAGGAGCACCTCGTCCACCGCGACCGGTCGGGCGAGTCGTCCGGCGTCGGTCGCGATCTGGTGCATCGCAGCTCCCGTGAGTGCGAGCCGGTAGAACCGCGACGCACTGGCGTTGACCAGACGCCACCGCTCGATCGATCCGGCGACGGCGCGGATCGTCGGGGCAACGACGCCGTTCACGAGGGCCACGTCGCCTTCGCGTCCTTGCATGCGCTCCATCATCGACGCGCCGAATGCGTCGGCCGACGTTCCGATCGCGGGATCGGCGAGGACCATGACCCGTTCGCGTGACGATGCGATTGCGGGAAGATCGTCGATGGCGTCGTCGATGATGATCGCGCCCGCGAGACCGCCGAAGACCTGCGGCGCGACAGATCCGTGGTGGTGGGGGTGATACCAGAACAGGCCGCTCGGGTGGTCGTCGGGAATCCGGTACTCGTACCGGTGGGTTCCTCCGGGCGGGACCATCACGAAGATGTTGTCGGCCGATCCCGACGGTGACACGTGCAGGCCGTGCGTGTGGAGGTTCGTGGTCTCGGACAGGTGGTTCACCAGCGTGATCCGGAGCGTGTCGCCGGGCCGGAGTCGGAGGGTCGGCCCCGGGGTCGTGCCGTTGTAGGTGTAGGCGTATCGCCGCCCGGTTCCGAAGCGCACTGTTCGTCCTTCGGCCACGAGTGTGACGTCGAGCACGCCATTGCGGCTTCGGCGTTCCCGCGGCGCGCTGAAATCATCGCCCGACGCGGGCAGTGCGGGGCTCGAGGTCTCGCTGCCACACGCGCTCAACCCGACCAGGACGGCTCCGCCCGCGACCGCGCCGAGAAAGTCGCGACGGGTTGGCGTGAACCGGCGATCGTGGGGGGTGATCACAAAACCTCCGAAGTAGTGAGGAGCGTATTCCGGGTGCCCGGGTTCGGGGAGAGGCGAAGGTCCTCTACTGTCGCCTGATGGCTGACGTCGGCGATGTGCTCCCCGCAGTGGGGATCGAGCGGGCGACGGGAGAGCCGGTCGAACTGGGTGCGTTTCTCCACCGAATGTTGTTGGTGGTCGCGATCCGCTACTACGGATGAATCCCGTGTCTGGACTTCCTCTCGCAGTTGCGGGAGGCGCAGGAACTCTTCGAAGCGGCGGAGGTCGACGTCATCGTGGTCGCGACCGGCGCGGGGTGGCAGGCCGAGCGGCTGATGGACGAGGGAATGCCCTTCGAATGTCTCGTCGATCCGGAGGCGGCGCTCTACCGCGCGCTCGACATCGGCCGGGTCGGTTGGGGCGAATGGTTGCGGCCGACCACGATTCGCCGGTACGTCGCGGCATTCCGACGCGGTGGTCGGCAAGGTCGGATCACCGGTGACTGGCGGCGGTTGTCGGGGGTCGTGCTGCTCGACCCCGCGCGCCGGGTTCGTTGGATCCATCGTTCCGACGGCGTCGGGGATTACCCGAGCGTGACCGAGCTCCGCACCGCCATCGGCGCCGACTGACGGGCGCCCGCACCCGCTCCTTGCCGTCTTGCGCAGATCTGTGCCGGGACATATTGTATGGGTACATGCAGTCTGTCGGTGTACAACTCCTTCCCGTGGAACCGGGGCGATGACGACCCGCCCCGCGCCCGAGTTGGATGCGCCGCCGTGGCAGCGGGTCGAAGCGACGCTCATCACGACTGCTCGTTTGCTGCGCGACGCGTACGACCAGCGGTTTGCCGAACTCGATCTGAACCTCACCCAGGCGATCGTGCTCGTGTACGTCGCCGATTTCGGGCCCGTCACCCAGACCAAGATCGCCGACCACTTGGGCCAAGGTCGGGCGGCGACCGGCGTGACCATCGACCGGCTGCAGACTCGCGGCCTGGTCGACCGACACCCGGATCCGGCCGACCGTCGGGTCTGGCAGATTCAGGTCACCGATGCCGGCCGCGCGCTCATCGAGCGGGTCACCGCGATCGACACGACGCTGCGCACGGAACTGCGCGCCGGCATCAGCCGCGCCGACCGGCAGGCGCTCACCGCGGTTCTGCAACAACTCCAGACCAACCTCAAACTCGCGAGCGGGTACCAACCCGGTGCCTCGTGACTCGATCCACGTTCCGCCCCTGTTCCAACTCGACAACCAGGAGAACCCCGAATGACTGACGCTGTGATCGTCGATGCCATACGCACACCCGGAGGGAAGCGCAACGGCAAGCTCAAGGACTGGCACCCGGCCGCGCTGGCCGCCCACGTGCTGAACGCACTGGCCGAGCGCAACGATCTCGACCCGGCGGTGGTCGACGACGTGATCATGGGGTGTGTGATGCAGGTCGGCGAGCAGTCGCTCAACATCGGCCGGAATGCAGTCCTCGCCGCGGGGTGGCCCGAGTCCGTCCCGTCGACCACGGTCGACCGTCAGTGCGGTTCGAGCCAGCAGTCGATGCACTTCGGCGCGCAGGGCGTCATGGCCGGTGCCTACGACGTGGTGGTCGCGGCCGGCGTCGAGGTCATGACCCGTACTCCGATGGGCTCCTCGGTCGTCCAGGGCATGGGCTTCCCGTTCCCGCCCGCGCAGATGGAGCGCTACTCGGAGAGTGGTCTTCCCCCGCAGGGGATCGGTGCCGACATGATCGCCGCCGAGTACGGCATCACCCGTGAGGACATGGACGCCTTCGGTGCCGAGAGCCAGCGCCGCGCGTTCGTGGCGACGAGCGAAGGTCGGTTCGAGAACGAGATCGTCCCCGTACCGGTCGATCTCGGCGAGGGCACGGAACTGCACTCGACCGACGAAGGTATCCGCGAGGGCACCACGCCGGAGAAGCTGGCGACGCTGAAGCCGGCGTTCAAGGAAGACGGCACGATCACCGCGGGGAACTCGTCGCAGATCTGTGACGGTGCCTCGGCCGTGCTCATCATGAGTGCGGAGAAGGCCGCGGAACTCGGCATGAAGCCCCGGGCTCGGTTCCACTCGTTCGCGGTCTCGGGCACCGACCCGGTGACCATGCTCAAGGGTCCGATCCCGGCCACCGCCAAGATCCTCGAGAAGAGCGGTCTCACCATCGACGACATCGACGTGTTCGAGGTCAACGAGGCCTTCGCCTCCGTCGTGCTGGCGTGGGCCAAGGAGACCGGCGCCGACATGAACAAGGTGAACGTGAACGGCGGCGCGATCGCCTTGGGTCACCCGCTGGGCAGTTCTGGCACGAAGTTGATGGCCACGCTGCTCAACGAACTCGAGCGCACCGGTGGTCGGTACGGAATGCAAGTCATGTGTGAAGGCGGCGGCATGGCCAACGCCACGATCATCGAGAGGATTGAAGCCTGATGGCACGGTTGGATCTGAATGGGGCGTCGGCGGTCGTCACCGGCGGCGCGTCGGGAATCGGTGAAGCCTCGGCTCGGCAACTCGCGGCCCTCGGGGCGCGAGTGGTGATCGCGGACCTCAACGACGACGGCGGAACCGCGCTGGCCAAGGAACTCGGCGGGCTCTTCGTGCACTGCGATGTCTCCTCCGAGGAAGACGGCTTGGCCGCGGTGGCCGCGGCCTCGGAGATGGGTCCGTTGCGCGCCCTGGTGAACTCGGCCGGGCTCGGCAGCGCGGGTCGCACCGTGGATCGCAACAACGATCCGATGCCGCAGTCGCAGTTCGAGTTCGTCATCAAGGTCAACCTGCTCGGTTCCTTC
>JAENVU010000259.1 GCA_016650415.1 Acidimicrobiia bacterium | reverse complement strand
GCGAACGCCGCTCCCGCAGTGACCGGCAGGCTGATCCAGAGTGCGCGCAGCGCCCAGTTGTTCATCGAGGTGAAATGCGCTCGCTTTGAAGAGTGCGAAAGAGGCGTTCGTATACTACGAACCGAATGTCCCACAGCCTGCACGGTGGAGTGTTCCCTACGGGGTTGGCGACGGGAATCGGGAGTGTGCCGTTCACGGACGCTGCTGCCGCCGCCGAGTTGGTCTTGCGCGTCCATCCTCACCTGCCCGCGATTCCGCAAATGGCGGTGCCCGCGGAAGGTGTGGTCGCGCAGTGGGCCAACGCGCTTCCCGAGGTCACGATCGCGCCCGATGGCTCGCTGATCGTCGATCCCGATCGGGTCGGGGAACCGCTCGACGTTCGCTTCACGATGGAGTCGCACGCGGGCATTCTGGGATTCCTCGACGCTGCGGCACTCTCAGCAGCGCCGATCCCGCGAGTCAAGGCGCAGGTCGTCGGTCCGTTGACGCTGGGGACTGCTCTCCTGCGCGCCGGGCTCGGACCCGCCGTCGCGTTCGAACGGGCGCTGGAAACGGTGGAGATGTGGCTCGGCGCCCTCGAAGACCTGCTCGCGACCCGGTTGCGCGGCGCGCGTCCGTTGATCTTCCTCGACGAACCCGCGCTGGTGCTGTGGACGCGCGACGAGGCCCCGATCGAGCGGGAGGACGCGATCGATCTGCTGTCGAGCGCGCTGGCCGCGAGTTCGGTCGAGACCGGTATCCACGTCTGCGGCGATGGCGACGTGCGGCTCGCGTTCGAAGCCGGTCCGATGGTGCTCGGCCTGCCGGTGTCGACGCGGTTGGTCGATCACGTCGGCACGTTGGTGCGTCATATCGATGCCGATGGGTGGATCGCGTGGGGCGCGGTGCCGACCGACCGTCCGATCGGTGAGTCACCCGAGCCGCTCTGGCGTGAGCTGGTGGCGACCTGGTGCGAACTGACCCGCCGCGGGTGCGAACCGCTCCGGCTCCGCAGCCAGGCGATCATCACGCCGGCCTGCGGGCTGGCCAACCACGGCGTGTCGCAGGCGGAACGCTCGTTGCGGCTCGCGGCCGAGATGGCCGAACGGGTGGCCGCCCAACGTGCCGCCGCGCGCCTCACCGCCGGCGCGTAGCTCCCCCGCCAAGAGCGGACGGTCGTTGACGGCTCACTAAAGTCGCCGACGATGGTGGCGCCGAAAGGGATTGTCGAACGGATCGCGGAACTCCGCGACCTGATCCGGTATCACGACGAGCGCTACTACGGTCACGACGAGCCCGAGGTCAGCGACGCCGAATACGACGATCTCCTCAACGAACTGCGGGGGATCGAAGCCGAAAACCCGGAGCTCGTGACCGAGGATTCACCGACGCAACGTCCGGGCGCGGCGAGGGTGCCGACCCCCTTCTCCGAAGTTCGCCACCTCCAACCGATGTTGTCGTTGGACAATGCGTTCTCGCGTGACGACCTGTTCGCGTGGGGGGAGCGCATCGCCAAGCTCGTGACCGAGCCGGTCACCTATGTGGGCGAACCGAAGCTCGACGGGCTCGCGGTTTCACTGCTCTACGAGCGCGGTCGGTTGGTCCGGGGCGCGACCCGCGGCAACGGCGAGACCGGCGAGGACGTCACCGCCAACGTGAAGACGATCGCGGACCTCCCGCCGCGCCTGAGTGGATCGCGGATCCCCGACACGCTCGAAGTGCGCGGCGAGGTCTTCATGTCGCTGGCTTCGTTCGCCGAGCTGAACCGACGGCAGGCCGAACACGACGACCGGTTGTTCGCGAACCCCAGGAACGCGGCGGCGGGATCGTTGCGCCAGATCGACTCGTCGATCACGGCGAGCCGGAACCTGTCGCTGTACTGCTATCAGCCGGGTGCGATGGAGCGCGGCCCGAAGCTCACGAGCCATCACGACACCCTCGAGTGGCTGCGCGAACTCGGGTTTCCCGTCAATCCGCACATCGAGGATCTCCCCGATCTCGATGCGGTGCACGACTTCTGTGAACGCATGGAGACCGATCGTCATTCGCTCGGCTACGAGATCGACGGCGCGGTCGTGAAGGTGGATTCCCTGCCGCAACGGGCCGAGATGGGCACGACGAGCCGCGCGCCGCGTTGGGCCGTCGCGTTCAAGTTTCCGCCCGAAGAGAAGACCACGGTCCTCAAGAACATCATGGTGAGCATCGGTCGGACCGGGCGGGCGACCCCGTTCGCGGTGCTCGAACCGGTCTTCGTGGGTGGATCGACGGTCCAGATGGCCACGCTGCACAATCCCGACGAGGTGGCGCGCAAGGACGTTCGGGTCGGCGACACGGTCATCGTGCGCAAGGCCGGTGACGTGATCCCCGAGGTGGTCGGTCCGGTCCTCGCGAAGCGGAAGAAGGGCGCCCGGAAGTGGAAGTTCCCGACGACGTGTCCCTGTGAGCTCGGTCAACCGCTGGTCCAGCTCGAAGGGGAGGTCGATCGGCGGTGCGTGAGCTCGGACTGTCCGATGCAGCGTGAGCAGAAGATCATCTACTTCGCCGGGCGCGGCGGCATGGACATCGAGGGCCTCGGCGAGGAGCGGGTTCGTCAGCTGGTCGCCGCCGGCCTGGTCCAAGACGCCGCCGATGTGTACACGCTCACGCACGACCAGCTCATCGCGCTCGAACGCATGGGTGAGATCTCGGCGCGCAATCTGTTGGACGCCATCGAGACGTCGAAGGCGCAGCCGCTGTCGCGCGTGATCGTTGCCCTCGGAGTCCGCCATGCCGGTCCGACGGCCGCGGCCGCGTTGAGCCGAGCGTTTCCGGACCTGGATGCGATCTTGGCCGCGAGCGCGGAAGCGTTGACGGCGGTCGAAGGCGTCGGACCGGTCATCGCCGAGAGTCTTCGCGCCTGGTTCACGATTCCCACCAATCAGGCGTTGGTCGAGAAGTTGCGCGCCGCCGGCGTGAACTTCATCGCGCCCGTCGTCGACACGCCGGATGCTCCCCAGACCCTCACCGGGCGGACGTTCGTGCTGACCGGCGGCCTGGAGGAGTACACCCGCGAACAGGCGGAGTCCGCGATCACGGCGCGCGGCGGCAAGGTCACGAGCAGCGTGTCGAAGAAGACAAGCTTCGTGCTCGTGGGCGAGAATCCCGGCTCCAAGCTCGCGAAGGCCGAGCAACTCGGAGTCGCACTGTTGGACGAAGCCGCGTTCGTGCAGTTGCTCGAACACGGACCCCCCGACCCAGAGGAGTAGGCATGGTTGACCGGTCGGCGATCGGCGCCACCGACGAGCCGTTCACGATGGTCGTCGAATACGGAAAGGTGCGCGAGTTCGCCCGTGCGACCAAATCCGAGAGCCCCGAGTACCTGGAAGACGACGCGCCGGTCATGCCACCGACGTTCCTCACCACGGTGTCGTTCTGGTCGCCCAAGGGCCAGTCGGTGTTCTCCAAGGTGAAGCTGGACCTCCGGCGCCTGCTCCACGGCGGTCAGGAGTACACGTTCCACGGCCCGCCGCCGGCCGCGGGGACCAGGCTGACGGTCCAGACGCGGGTGGATGACATCTACGAGAAGGTGGGCAAGCGGGGCGGGACGATGACGTTCGTGATCACGGTGTCGGAGTTCCGCGACGAGTCGGGCACGCTCGTGGCCGAGGCGCGATCGACCGCGATCGAGACGGGTCAACCGGCAACGACGAACGAGGGTGGTGCGTGATGCCGACGTGGGACGAAGTGACGGTGGGCACCGCGATGGCCGAGCGCGAATACGGACCCATCTCCCGTACCGACATCGTGCAGTACCAAGGCGCGTCGGGCGACTTCAACCCGATCCACCACGACGACGAGTTCGCGCAGTCCGCCGGGTATCCGAGCGCGTTCTCCGTCGGCATGCTCCAGGCCGGGATCCTCGCGAGCTACGCGACCGATTGGCTGGGGCCGCGCAACGTCCGGAAGTTCGGAGTGCAGTTCCGCGAGCAGGTGTGGCCGGGCGACCGACTGGTGTGCAGCGGCGCGGTGGTCGGCCGCGACGACGCTGCTCGGACCGTCGACGTCGAACTCGTTGCCACCCGCGTGGGGGGCGGCGCCGCGATCAAGGGCACCGCGACCTTCGTGATCGACTGACCGAGCGCCGTTCAGGCCTTGGCCTGGAAACTCCAGGAGTAGCTGCCGGCGTCGGTCGCGGTGGTGCCCTGGGCGCGGTAGTCGACGCGCACGGTGACCAGGCCTGCGTTGAACGCCGAGAGGTCGGTGCCGTCGGCGGGCTTGAACGTCATCTCGCCCAAGCCGCTCACGAACCGGACCTGGTCGAACGGGATCGGCGTGCAGTCCTGTGGGTTCGGCCCACACACGGTGAGGTCGCCGACGAGGTCGTCGCGCAGGTCCACCACGATCGGTGTGTTCGGACCGACGATGGACCCGGCGGCGGGGCTGACCAACTGCACTTCCTTCGGCTTGGTCTGGGCGGCTGAAAGATCGGACGTGTCGGCACTGCCGATCGCGCCGGCGATCAGCGCGGCGACGAGGAAGAGGCCCGCCCCGACGATGGCGACCCGGCCGGGGTGACGGAACAGGGGCGGTTTCGCGCCCGGGGCGCCCTGAGTGCCCGGCGCGCTCGCGGCGGGATTGACGCGGGCGGGTGTCGATTGACCGTTCTCCACCAGTGCACCGTATCGCCGCGTTCGGGACATCGAGCCATCGCCCCGACGAGATACCCGTGCGGGTGCCGCGGATCCGGACATTCCGGCCGGTACCCTCGTGGCAATGGCCGGAGTTGTCACCGCCGACCTCGTCGGGCGTGTGCTCGCAGGCCGCTATCGCCTCCTGGCCGCGATCGGTTCGGGGGCCAGCGGTCGCGTGTATGTGGCCGACGACATTCGCCTTCGCCGCCGCGTGGCGGTGAAGGTGCTTCATGCTGCCCTGGCGGATGATGCAGGGTTCTTGCGCCGGTTCCGTTCCGAAGCGCAGTTGGCGGCGTCGCTCCATCACCCGAACGTCATGGCCGTGTACGACTGGGGTGAGGACGGCGTCCCCTTCATGGTCCTGGAGTTGCTTGCGGGCGGGTCGGTGCGAGGCATGCTCGACCGCGGCACGCGGCTGACTCCGGCCCAAGCCGCGCACGTCGGTGGACAAGTCGCCGGTGCGCTCGAGTACGCCCACAGCCGAGGTCTGGTTCACCGGGACATCAAGCCGGCCAACCTGCTCTTCGACGAACACGGCATCGTTCGGGTGGCCGACTTCGGCTTGGCCCGCGCACTCGCCGAGGCGAGTTGGACCGAACCCGCGGGCACGGTACTGGGCACCGCACGGTACGCCGCGCCCGAGCAGGCGACGGGGGCCGCGCTCGACGGGCGGGCCGACATCTACGCACTCGGCCTCGTCCTCGTCGAGATGGTCACCGGCACCGTCCCGTTGGTCGGCGACTCGCCGATGGGCACGCTCGGGCTCCGGCAAGAGTCGGCCGTCGAGGTACCGAGCGAACTCGGGCCGCTGACGCCGGTCGTCGAACGTGCGTGCAGCGCGGACCCGGCCGCCCGGTACCCCACCGCGGACGGGATGAAACAGGAGATCGCCGACGCCGCCGAGACCTTGCCGCCGCCGGGACCCTTGGCGCTGGCCGGCTTGGGTGAGGTCACCGACGATCCGCACCCGACCCAGGTCGTGAACACCGCGCTGGCACCGCCGTTGTTCGATCAGGACGAGCCGGTGCGGCCGGCCGGACCCCGACCGGGTCGACCGATGTCGTCGGTTCGCCTCCCGCAGCGGTCACGGTCGACCGCGCCGTTCGTGCTGGGCGCGGTCGTCATCGTGGCCATGGCCGCCGTGGCCTTCGTACTGGCCCGACCGGCATCCGGACCGTCGGCACCCGTGCCGCTGCTGATCGGCAAGACGGAGGCACAGATCCAGAGCATCGCCTTCGACAACAAGTTCCTGGTGACGCCCGAGTTCCGACGGAGCGACGATCCCAAAGGGTTCGTCATCGAACAGGACCCCGCCCCCGGTGCATTCCTCGCCGAAGGGGAATCGATCCGGGTTGTGGTTTCCCGGGGCCCGAAGCCCGTGGCGATCCCCGATCTCCGGGGCAAGACCGAGGCCGACGCGCGGGCGGCGCTCGAGCCCCAGTTCGTCGTGGTGGTCGAGCCGCATCCCGACGAGACCGTTCCGAAGGACCAGATCATCCAGACGGTGCCGGCGGGCACGGCCCAACCCGACACCGAGATCGTCCTCTGGGTCTCGACCGGACCCAAGCCGAGAGTCGTGCCCAACGTGGTCGGCAAGACCTACGACGAGGCCGTCAACATCCTCAAGGCCGGCCAGCTCGGAGCGGCGCGCTTCGAGGAGTTCAGTGAGACGGTCCTGGCCGGGAAGGTGATCCGGACCGAACCCGGGACCGGCGCCGAGGCGGCCCGCGACTCGGCGGTCAAGGTGGTCGTGAGCAAGGGCCGGGACCTCGTCACCGTCCCGAACTTCGTCGGGAAGACCATCGCCCAGATCACGGTGCTCGCGGAGCAGGCCGGGGTGGAGATCGAGACCCGGGGCGTAGTGAAGGGCAAGGCCCGCGCCCAGGCGCCGACCGCCGGTGGTGAACCGGTACCGCGCGGCACCGTCGTGACCATCTACTTCTCCTAGCGCGCCTCCCCGCGTCGAGCCGCCGCGCGTTGCGGCTGCATACCGGCGAGGCTCATGTTGTGTTCGGGGCGAGAATCCCACTCTGGGTGGTGCGCGGGGGTTTATCGCTCATCGTGAGATTCGGCCGGTGACGACCCCCCAAAAGTGGGGAGTTCGAATGTCGCACTACGACCGGTTTGGCCACGCACCGTGACGTAAATGAGTCGATGAGCCCTCTTGCCTC
>JAENVU010000258.1 GCA_016650415.1 Acidimicrobiia bacterium | reverse complement strand
CCTGGGCATCGCCGCCGGTCGGGGCCGTGGTCATCTCTTCGTGAAGGGTCAGGTCGTGCGGGTCGTGCCCGAGGCCGAGATGGTCGACGCGCTCGTTGCCACGGCCAAGCAGATCATGGACGACGGCATCGAGGCGGTCATTGCCGGCGCCGACGCGGGCGCGGCGGCCGAAGCCGAGGCGGTACGAGTGGAACTCATCACTTCCCAGGGCGCCGACGTGAACCACGCCGACGAGAAGATCGACCGCATCCGCGAACTCGCGGGGGAGTAGCAAGAAGGGGAACCGAAGCGAGGCGTGCCACGACGATCATCCGGTCCGACTCGCCGAGCGGGGCCCGAGCGGCCTGCGACGCAGTCGCAAGAGCGGGAGAGTGGTCAACCGCGGTTGAGGTGCCAATCGCGGCGGCGGGCGGCGAGGCCGGTCAACTGGGCTTCTCGCAACCGTTCGGCCCGCAGCGCGTCGACGAGGTGGTCGTCGAGCGGGGTCAGGGCATCCGGGCCGACGATCCAGCCGAGGAGATGATCGGCGAGCGCGGGATTGCGGGGGAGGACCGGACCGTGGAGGTACGTGCCGAGGAGATGATCGGCGAGCACTCCGTCGCAACCGTCGATCCCGTTGCCGAACCCGGTGGTCACGCGGCCCAGCGGAGCGATGCCCGGCCCGAGCGTGGTGCGACCGCCGTGATTCTCGAAGCCGGTGAGCGTCGGTAGTCCTGTGGCGGCATCGGGCACGACGACACATTCACCGATGCAACGCCCGTCGCCGGCTCGGGTGGCCAGATCGACGAGCCCGAGCCCGTCGAGGATCTCACCGTCGTTGGCCTCGTACGTGGTGCCGAGGAGTTGGAAGCCGGCACAGACTGCGAACACCACCGACCCGCCGGACCGGGCGGATGCGATCGCGGCGCCGGACTCGCGCATTCCGGTCGCGGCCATGACCTGCGCGTCGTCCTCGCCACCACCGAAGAGGTAGATGTCGAGGTCGACGGGGATCGGTGACCCCGCCGATACTTCGATCAGATCGGCCTCGATGCCGCGCCGCCGGCACCGCTCGACGAGCACGACCGCGTTGCCGCGGTCGCCGTACGTGCCGAGCAGCTCGGGAAAGACGAGCCCGACGCGGACGGCGGAGGTGCGCATCACCACGTCGCCCGCGTGAGGTGGGTGAACTGGGTGTAGGACGCCACGATGTCGACGTCACCGGTGAGGCGGGCCGCCGCCGCGAGCGGGTCGGGTTCGGCCAGGTGGTCGACGCCGCCGTAGTCGAGCCGCACCGAAACGTCGAGGGCGCGTTCGCCCGATGCCGCGACCGCCTTCCCCCGCAAGAGTTCGTAGGGCACATCCCACAGCCACGAGGGGTCGCGCCCGTCGGCGACGTGCGCGTTGACCGCGAGCACCACCGCGGTCGCACGGGGTTCGAGCCAGCGGAGGACCTCGGTCCATCCGGCGGGGTTCTTGGCCAGGATGACCCGGGCGTCGCGACCGTCGGGCAGCCGGCAGTCGGAGAACCGGCCCGAGACGACGTCGACCGCCCGGAGGCCCGTCAGCGCGACGGCGGGGTCGATGCCGAACCCTACGATCGCGCCGGTCAACGCCAGCGCGCCGTTCATGCGATTCCAGTCGCCGGGCAGCGTGAGGTCGAGAGTGAGCGGACCCTCGGGCGTGATGAGGGTGTTGTCGTCGAGCCGGTAGTCGGCGGGCGGTTGCGCGAAGCCACAGGCGTCGCAGCGGAACGAATCCGCGGACCACGTCAGGAGCGCCGCACATTCCGGGCACGTCGCCGCGTCGGATCGCCACGGAGCACCGAGCGCGACCCAGGTGACGTTCGGGTGCCCGCCGACCGACCAGACCACATGAGGGTCGGAGGCATTGGCGATGACGGTGAGATCGGGATGCGTGTCGCAGACGGTGCGCCAGCGTTCGGCGATGCTGCGGACTTCGCCGAACCGGTCGAGCTGGTCGCGGGTCAGGTTGCCCAGGATCAGCACGTCGGCATCGAGCGGGTCGATGACCTTGGGCACCCACCGTTCGTCGACTTCGAGGATCGCGATCTCCGGATCGGGCTCCCGCCCCAGTGCGGCCGCCACGCCGGCGGGCATGTTCGCGCCGGTGTGATTACTGGCGACCGGCAGCCCTGCCGCGCGTAGCGCGTCCGCCAGGAGGCGCGTCGTGGTCGTCTTCCCGTTGGTGGCCGACACGATCGCGACCCGCCGCCCGCGGGCAACATCGGCAAGCAGGTCGGGCGCGACTGCGAGCATGACCCGACCACTGACCTGGGTCCCCGCGCCCCGGCCGGTCATTTTGGATGCGCGCCCGGCCAGGCCCCCGAGTGCCAAGGCGGCCCGGGCTCGTGGCGTCAGGTGCCGCTGGGCGTTCTCGGGGTCCGTCGTCATGTGCGTTCGCACCAATACGCGTCGACTCGGTACGGAATGGCGATGCGGTCGCGCCCGGCAGTGTCGGGGTGGGTCAACGCCAGGTCCCGCACTTCGTCGAGCACCGCCTGCTGATCCGAT
>JAENVU010000257.1 GCA_016650415.1 Acidimicrobiia bacterium | reverse complement strand
GTCGATACCGATACCGAGCATCACCGGGAGACCGCTGATGGTCACGAGGGTCAGCGGCAGCCCCAGATACCCGACGAGCCCGAACGCCCAGATCACGCCGATGAGCACGATCCCGAGCGGGAGCAGCCGCCAGCGCACGTCGAAGAGCACCAACAGGATGAGAACCATGATGGCGACGGCAATCGCGCCGAGCGTCAACATCCCTCCCTGGAGGTAGTCGTTGATCTCCTTCAGCAGGGCTGCCGCGCCCGCCGTCGTCACCGTCGCATGGGGAATCGACACGGTCTCGGTCCGCGCGGTGGCCCAGTCCGCGCCTCGACCCTCCTCGACGATCGATGCGTTGCCCACGAGTCTCGTGATGATGAGCGCGTGATGGGCATCCGGAAAGAACGGCAGCAGGGCCTTGCGGATCTTGCCCGCGTTGTCGAACAGCAGGAACTTGACCCACTTCGGATTGTCCAAGGTCTGCTCGGCGGTGGGGATCTCGGCCGCACGAGTGAGCGTGATCGACGCGTCTGCGAGGCGCTTGGCCTGATCGGCGGCGGGGGCGCGGGATTGAGCATCGAGCGTCGCCTTGCCCGCGATGCTGTCGGTGATCGAACCGGTCGGGCTCCGGACGAGGTTGTCGGAGAGTTGCAGCGCGTCGATCGGCGTGATCACTCCGAGCACGTCCCGCCGATCGGCACCGAGTCGCCGCCCCGCCTGGTCGAGCTTGGCCTTGGTCTGCGGTTCGAACAATTCGACGACGGTGTGCCCCGGCTCCATCGAGATCACGGTCAGCATCGCCTCGCCGCCGAAGAGATCCTGGTATGCGACGTTGTCCTTGTAGACCTGATCCGACTTGTTCAGGTACGAGTCCTGTCCCGTAGCGAACTCGAGCTTCGTGATGCCGGCGCCCAGCGCCAGAGTGACGAGCAGTCCGATGATCGACACCAGGCCCGCACGCTTGCCGAGGTTCAGCGCAAGCGACCCCCAGAATCGATGCATGAAATCCCGCATGTTGCCCTCCCCGGCGCCAGACCGGAGAGGCTACCGATTCGTCACCCACCCACCCACGGACCAACGAACCCGGCCCGCGGTTCGGCAACCAGTACACTTCACCGGCCCGGAAGGCGAGCGCCCGTAGCTCAGTTGGATAGAGCAGTGGACTTCTAATCCGCCGGTCGGAGGTTCGAATCCTCCCGGGCGCGCCGGCGACGGACATCCGTCGGCGAAACACGACGACTGCGGTCGTCTCATGGTGGCCGTAGCTCAGTTGGCTAGAGCGCCGGGTTGTGGTCCCGGAGGTCGGGGGTTCGAAACCCCTCGGTCACCCCAAGTTCGCGACGCCTTGGCGTCGCGCGCGCAACGATCCCCGGCCTACAGATCCATCGCGTCGAGCGCGCCCGCGAGTTCCGGGTGCTGGAACTCGTATCCCGAAGCCAACAGCTGAGCCGGGAGGACTTTCTGCCCGTCGACCAGCAGGTTCCGGACGAGTTCGCGGCCGTAGACCAGCTTGAGCGGGGTCAGCGGCGTGGGCAAGAGCGTCGGTCGGTGCAGCGCGTGACCCAGCGCCTTCGTGAACTCGCGGTTCGTCGCCGGGTTCGGCGCCGTGGCATTGACGGCCCCGTGGACCGACGGCGTATCGATGGCGTGGAGGATCGCCCCGACCTCGTCATCGATCGAGATCCAACTCATGTACTGATTCCCGGATCCGATCCGCCCACCGACGCCGAGTTTGAACGGGGTGATCATGCGCGCGAGTGCTCCACCGTCTCGGCTCAGCACGATGCCCGTCCGCAGATGGACCGTGCGGATGCCGGCTGCTTCTGCGGGCGCGGTCGCGGCTTCCCATTCCGTGCACACGTCGGCCAGAAATCCCGATGGAGGCGGCGGGCTGGTCTCGGTCAGTTCTTCGTCGCCCCGGTTGCCGTACCACCCGATCGCGCTCCCGGACACCAACACCTGCGGCCGTCGGTCGAGGCCGGCGAGGGCATTGGCCAACAACGTGGTGCCATCGACCCGACTGTCGCGTATGGCCTGCTTCTGCTCGGGAGTCCATTTCTTCTCGCCGATGCCCTCCCCCGCGAGATGCACGATCGCGGCGACCCCTTCGAGCGCCTCGGCGTCGATGGTGCCGGCCGCGGGATCCCAGCGAACTCCGCGGCCGTCGCCGCGCACGACCGGGATCACCACATCTCCCCGCGCCCGGAGGGCCGTCGCCAACGCGGTACCGATCAGTCCGCTCGAGCCGGTGATTGCCACATCCATGATCCGCTCCTGACGTCATGGGCACGGTAGGCCGTGACCAACGGTTGGTGGTCATCGACCCCGTGTCCACTAGATTCGTCCCGCGCCGCTAGCTCAACTGGTTAGAGCAACAGACTCTTAATCTGTAGGTTCTGGGTTCGAGTCCCAGGCGGCGTACCACGCACTCCCGTCGGCCTCACCGGCCGAGGACCGCGGTGCGCGACAGGTGGAGTGCGTGGAGCGTCGCGGTGACGATCCGGCCGTCCGGTCGCACCACCGCACCGAGCGAGCAGGGCTCGACGATGACCCGCCCAGTCGGCTGGGGCCGACCCTGGCGTATGACGACCTCGGTCAGGGCCTGGGACACGTAGCCACAGACTCCGAGCCGGGCGCGCCCGAGTTCGACGAGGCCGGCCGGTGCGATCGGCGACTTCGTGCGCGGGAATGGCACCGCGTCCGCCGCCGGCCGATCCGCGCGCCCGATCCGTTCCGGCGCTCGCCCGCCGGAGTTGTCCGCGACCCACGGGACGCCGTCGGCCGCGACCGTCACCGCGTAGGGATTGTTCCAACCGACCGACAGCACCGTCGGGATCTGGGTGCTCGCACCGTCGGGGTCCAGCGTCAGGATCTTTCGATTCGGAACCGTCGGATCGTCGGCGAGCGAGCGGTCCTCGAGCAGGTCCCCGACCCCGATCAACAACCGCCCGTCGGGAAGCAGCGCCAGCGAGCCGCCGTTGGCCCGATCCGCACTCTCCGGGCCGATCCAGAGCAGTCGAGGCGCGCCCGAGCGGTGCACCTGGCCCACGACCACCCGACCGTCTCCCGGGCGGGTCCAACTCGCGAAGAGTCGCCCATCCTGCGACCGGGCCAATCCCAACAACCCGCGCTGGTCGGTCTCGGCCCCCGCGACCGCAACGGCGCTCAGCGCGGTTTTGGCCTGGGTGCCGTCCGGAGCCACTTCTCGTATCTCACCGGTCAGCCGCTCGCCGTAGAGCACTCCCCCACCCGGCCGCGCGACCAGACCGACCGGAAAGCGAACATGAGCGACCCACACCCGACTGGAACTCCCGGTCTTCGATGGGTCGGACGTCCCGCACCCCACCCCGAGGACAGGGACAAGGACAGCGAGCGCCACCCACCTGCGCAGAGGACGGTCGGCGAGAAGCACGATCGGAGTCTCGCAGGGATCGACCGGTGGCACGCCGAGCTACGCCGACGGGTCCAGCACCACTTTGCCGACGCCACCCTCGCGGGAGTGGAACAGCCGGTAGGCATCGTCGCCGCCACTCAACGGGAGGTGGTGGGTCACGACGACCTCCGGAGCGATCCGGCCGGCTCGAGTCAGCGCCAGCAGCGCCGGGAGCTCCCGCTGCACCGAGCACAGCCCGATGCTGAACTCCAGTTCGTTGAACTGCGCGAGCTGCATGTGCATCGGGAATGCCGAGCTCTGATTGACCCCGACGACCGACACTCGCGCTCCCCGTGCCGCGATCTTCATGGCCAGATCGATGGTGGCATCGGCACCGACCGCTTCGATCACCACGTCGGCGCCGCGCCCACTCGTCAGCTCCCGCACCACCAGCCGGGGGTCCCCCTCGACCGGCTCGGCGCCGAGCGCCGCGGCCGCCGCCCGCCGTTCCGCGACCAGGTCGATGGCCAAGACGCGCCCGGCCCCGAACACCTGCGCTGCGAGCACCGCCATGATTCCCACCGGACCCAGACCGATGACCGCGACGGTGTCGCCCGGCTGGATTCGCGCCCGGCGGGCCCCGTACCAGGCGGTGGGCGCGTTGTCGGTGAGGACGAGGGCCGCGTCGTCACTCACCCCTTCGGGAATCGCAACGAGGTTGCCGTCGGCCGCCGGGACTGCGACATATTCGGCCTGGCTTCCCGGCAGCATCGACCCCAGGCCGTAGCAACCACTCCGCCCCCGTTCACAACCCAAGACGTACCCTGCGCGACACGGCGCACAGTCGTTGCAGCCCGTCGACGCACTCACGAGGACCGAATCCCCAACCCGGAATCTCGACACCGAGGCGCCGACTTCCACGACCTCACCAACGGCTTCGTGCCCGACGCAGAAGCCGAGGTCGGGGCTGAACCCGTGGCCTTCGTAGATGTGGAGGTCACTCCCACAGATCCCACACGCCCGCACCGCGACGACCGCGGCCTCGGAATCGAACGGGGTCGGGTCGTCGATCGTGTCGACGCGAACGTCGAAGGGGCCGTGATAGGTCAGCGCGCGCATTCGGCATTCTTAGTCGCCCTCCCTGGCGCCGCGGGCCGTGTCCGAATCATGGGGAAAAGGCATGGGTCATTCGACTTATTCGGAGTCTTTGCCACGCGGAGTGACCTTCGACCCGTCAGTTCGGTCACGGAGCGTGCCGATACCCGTGAGGTCACACCACCTTCACGAGGTCCCATGTTCTCCCGCTCCTCCAATGTCCGGTCCGCCATCTTGGTGCTCGCTACGGCAATCGTCCTCGGTGCCTGTGGTTTCGCCCCCAACCGGGTGCTCGCCCCGGCCGCGGGACCGCCGGCCGACAAGCCGTTGCACACCGACGCCACGCCGACACTG
>JAENVU010000256.1 GCA_016650415.1 Acidimicrobiia bacterium | reverse complement strand
CGCGGTGAACGATTCTTCGGGGTCGCGAATCACGACGCGAGTGCCGTCGCCGATCTCCTCGGCCCGATCCCCGTCGCCGGGGCCTTCTGCGCGGGCGAGATCGGACCCGTCGGGCCGGCCAACCACGTGCACGGCTTCACCGCATCGGTGGCGATCTTCCGGTGAAGAGAAAACTCCATGCCGACGTCGACTACGGAATGAGAACGACGCGCCCGATGGCCTGACGGCTCTCGATCAGCTCGTGCGCGGCGGCGGCCTCGGCGAGGGGGAACGTCCGATCCACCACCACTCGCAGCGTCCCCGCGGCGACCTCCGCCACCAGACTCGTCACCAGGTTCTGCACGCGGTCGGTGCCGATCTCGGCGCCGAAGAACACGCCGGTCAGTGAGCGGTTCCCCGGCGCGAGGTTCGAGATGTCGAGCAGCTGCCGGTCGCGACCGGCCGAACCCACCGAGATCGCCCGACCCCGTGGAGCGAGGCACGCGATGCTGCCGTCGAGGATCTTGCCGCCCACCGAATCGACGACGAGATTCACTCCCCACCCACCGGCTGCGGCCCGCGCGGCCTCGACCCAACCGTCCTCGGTGTAGTTGATGCCGTGATCCATGCCCAGATCGCGGAGTGACTCGAGCCGCTCGGCACTCGACGCAGTGGCCAGCACCGTCGCGCCGGCGCGCTTCGCGAGCTGAATGGCCGCGGTGCCGACGCCGCCCGCGCCCGCCTGGATCAGCACGGTCTCACCGGCCTGGAGCTTGCCGAACTCGAAGAGGCAGTCGTGGGCGGTCCCGAACGCGACGGGGACACACGCGCAGGCGACGACATCGGCGCCGTCAGGAATCGGCCAGGTCATCATTGCGAGCGTGACGAACTTCTCGGCGTGGGAGCCGTAGAAGGAGTTCGCCACCACCTTCTGACCGACCTGACGGTCGGTGACGCCCTCGCCGACCTCGATGATCGTGCCCGCGCACTGATACCCGACGATGTGGGGCACGGCGGGCATCTCGCCGCTGTGCCGATTGAGCGTGTCGCCACCCTCGATGCTGATGGCCTCGACCTGGATGACGACCGCGCCCGGGAAGCACTCCGGGTCGGGGACTTCCTCGTACCGCAGGACATCGGCCGGACCGGTTTCGTAGTAGACGGCGGCGCGCATGAGTTCCCCTTGTTGGGTTGAAGCGATGCAGTGCGGCCCGCGATCGGTTCGATCACTCCGGACCTGAGAGCTGCACGATAGGAGCCCGGCCGCGGGGAGGCGATCCCCTAGGCTCGAACCCAGCAGACGGCGAACCGGCGGCGGACTGGTTGCGCGATCTGTGGCGGAGGAGACCGGCACCATGAGTGAGCTGGAGCAGCGCGGCATCAACGTCATCCGGGCCCTGGCCCTGGATGCTGTGCAGCAGGCGAAGTCGGGTCACCAAGGCACCGCCATGGCGCTGGCGCCGCTGGCGCATGTGCTCTTCACGCGCATCATGAACTACGACGCGGCCGAGCCGAACTGGCCCGATCGCGACCGCTTCGTGCTCTCGGCCGGGCATGCATCGATCCTGCTGTATTCGATGCTGTACCTCACGGGGTACGGGCTCGAACTGGACGACCTGAAGTCCTTCCGTCAGTGGGGTTCGGCCACACCGGGTCACCCGGAGTACCGGCACACCAAGGGGGTCGAAGTCACGACCGGTCCCCTGGGTCAGGGCATCGCCAACGCCGTCGGCATGGCGATCGCGGAGGAGAACCTCCGGTCGCGGTTCGGCGCGGAGCTGACCGATCACCACACGTTCGCCATCGCCGGCGACGGCTGCCTCTCCGAGGGAGTGAGCCACGAAGCGTCGTCGCTGGCCGGGCACCTCGGTCTCGGTCGCTTGATTGCGATCTACGACGACAACCACATCACGATCGACGGCGTGACCGAGCTGTCACTGACCGACCACGCACCGGAGCGCTTCCGTGCCTACGGCTGGCACGTGGTCGAACTCGGCGAAGTCGCGAACGACCTCGACGCCATCGAGCACGGCATTCGCGAGGCGATGGCCGAAGCGGATCGACCGAGTCTGGTGGTCCTGCGGTCCCACATCGGCTATCCGTCGCCCAAGTTCACCGATTCACCGAAGGCGCACGGCAACCCGTTCGACGCCGACGAGATCGCGGTCGTGAAGGAGCTGTTGGGCCTCCCCGCCGATCAGAACTTCTTCGTCCCCGACGACGTCCTCGACCTGTACCGCACCGCGGGCCGCCGGGGCGCGCCCGAGGTTGCCGAGTGGAACGAGCGCATCGCGGTGGTGCGCGCCGGTGAACCCGGCCTCATCGACGATTACGACGCGTGTCTCGCAGGCGGCGGCAAGGTCGGATGGGAAGCGAAGATCCCCACGTGGTCGGCGGGTCCCGGGCCTGCGACCCGCGAAGCCTGCAAGGAAGTGCTCGACGCGATCGTCGATGTCGTTCCGGGCCTCGTCGGCGGCGGTGCCGACCTCACCGGCAACACCGGCACGGCGGTCCCCGATAACGGCGTGATCGAACCCGGCAAACCCGGTGGCCGCCAGATCTACTTCGGCGTCCGCGAGCACGGCATGGGTGCGGTCATGAACGGGATGTCCGTGAGTGGGTTGTTGCCCTTCGGCGGCACCTTCTTCGTCTTCTCCGACTACATGCGGGCCGCGGTGCGCGTCGCGGCGCTATCCGGGTACAAGACGGCATTCGTGTGGTCGCACGACTCCGTGGGTGTCGGCGAGGACGGACCGACCCACCAACCGGTCGAACAACTCGCGGCGCTCCGGGCCATGCCGGGCCTGGCGGTCGTCCGGCCGGCCGACGCCAACGAAACTGCCGCCGCCTGGCGACTGCACGTCAACGGTGACGGCCCGACTGCCTTCGTGCTCTCCCGGCAGAAACTGCCGGTCCTCGAGGGCACGGCCGAGCACGCGGTCGATGG
>JAENVU010000255.1 GCA_016650415.1 Acidimicrobiia bacterium | reverse complement strand
TCGCTCGGACGCTCGACGCGCTCACCGACAGCGACGTCACGCGTGCCCGCTCGGCGATCCAGGCGCTCAAGCCGGACTTCGACTGGGCCCCCATCGCGCAGCGCACTGCCGACCTCTTCGAACGCGTCGTCCTCGACGAGCCCTGATCACCGACGGGTGTTGTCTGCGATATCAGATGCTGATGACGTGGACGGCGCGCTCGACTGCGAGCCGCGGGCTGCTGAACACCGGGACATCCGCCCGGCACCTTTCGACCGCGCCCGCCATCGATGCCTGGGCCAGCACGATCGCATCGACGGGACCGGGAATCGCATCGACCGTCGCGGCAATCGAACGCAGATAGCCAGCCTGGTCACCGCGTTCGAAGCTCGCCCAGGCGTCGGTGCCCGTGTACTCGGTGATCTGGAGCGAACTCCCCGCACTCGTCGCGACCTCGCGGAGGAGTTCCGTCGTCGGGCCGAGGGTGCTCGCCAGCGCGGCGACCACTGCGATGCGCGCACCCGCCGCGACCGCGGCCTCCGCCATCGGCCGATCGACGCGGATGACCGGCACGCCGATCTGTTCGGCCCGCGCTTCGGCGGCGCCACTGATCGTCGAGCAGGTGCAGACGATTACGTCGGCGCCGATGGCGGCCTCGCGGAGTCGGGCCAGGAGGCGATCACCGATGTCCTCGTCGACACCACCACGCGTGCGGGCGTCGGCCAGCAGCGACTCGTCGACCAGGTGGCTCGTGTGCATCCCCGGCGCGACGTCCTCGACCAATCCGGTGAAGGTCGATTCGTGCACCGCGGCGGTATGGAGAAAACCGACGGTCGAGGTCACGGGCGCACCGTACTCACCGGTTCCGCCAGCATGCGGCCCAAGGTCGCCGCGTCGCGACGGAGCGCGCCGGGGTCGTCACCGGCGACGAACTCGAGGAACGCATATCGGGCCGCCGGCCACCCGTCGGTCGAGGCCCGGACCGCTCGCAGCACGGCGCGCCACCGGTCGGTGCCTTCCGCGAGCAGCCGGCGGTCTTCCGGACCCGCCCACTCGTAGACGTGGAGATGGGACAACTGCGATCCGAGTGCTGCGATCTCCGCCGCATCCGCCTCGCCCGAGGTCGGTGCTCGCCAGTACGGCGGCTGCCAGTAGGTGAAGAGATTGGGGGCACCGACGGCCTCGAGCAACCCTTGCGCGCCCGCCACCGTCGCCGTCGGCGTTCCGCCGTGGAACTCGAGTCCGGCGGTCACGGCGCGCTCGGCGGCCCGGGCACAGAACCGGGCCAGCCCGTCGCGCGTCGCGGCGTACGCGTCGGTCCCGGCCTCCACCCCGAAGCCTGCCCACACCCGAACGTTCGGTGCACCCAGCTCCACGGCAGTGTCGAGCACGAGACCCATCTCGGTCGTGGTCGGGACCCCGGCGGCGAAGAGGTACGAACCATAGGACGCGACCTCGGCGCCGGCCGCCCGCGTCGCC
Organism: Acidimicrobiia bacterium; assembly: GCA_016650415.1. GTDB lineage: Bacteria > Actinomycetota > Acidimicrobiia > IMCC26256 > JAENVU01 > JAENVU01. The sequence goes on along the minus strand of JAENVU010000255.1, from coordinate 1,011 downwards.
TCGCGGGCGCGGGCGGCGGCCACGAGATCGCCGGGCGGTACGTGGACATCCCCACCCCATTCGATCCCCGCCAGACCGCACTCTCCGGCAACCCGCGCGACCTCGTCGACCGGCACCGCCCGCAGTGTGACCGAACAGAGGCCGGGCCGGATCGCGTTCATGCGATGCGGTCGAGGTCCTCGGCGCGCACGGGATGCAACGGCGGCTCACCCGCGACGAAACGCTCGACCTCGCCCACCGCGAGTTCCGCCAGCCGTACCAGCTCGTTCCCCATTGCGCCCGCGACGTGTGGCGTGATGAAGGCGTTCGGCAGCTGGAGCAGTGGGTGGACGGCGGGCAGCGGATCGGGCTCGGTCACGTCGAGCACCGCGGCAAGTCGACCCGCTTCGAGTTCGGCGACGAGCGCGTCCTGATCGACCAACGCCGGACGCGCCGTGTTCAACACCGTCACACCGTCGTGCAATCGGGCCAGCTGTGCCGCGCCGATCATGCCGCGCGTCGCCGGGATGTCGGGAGCATGAATGGAAAGGAGATCGACCGAGGCGCACAGTTCGTCGAGGTCGTCAACCTTGGTCACACCGAGCGCGGCGGCTTCCTCGGCCGAGAAGTAGGGGTCGTACACCGAGACCACGAGGTCGGTCCCGCGCAGCCGGTCGATCACGATGCGTCCGACGAACGACGCCCCCACGATGCCGACCCGGGCGCCGCAATTGCCGACCCGGGCCAGGTTCAACGGCAAGGCGGTCTCGGGCGCGCGCAGCAGTTCCCGAACGAGAAAGACGCCCTTGTTCGCCAACAGGATCGCCGCGAACGCGTAGTCCGCAACCGGAACTGCATTGGCAGCCGCGGCGGAGGTGACCACCACCCCTTGCTCGAAGACCGCGTCGGTGACCTGCCACTTGACGGTGCCGGCGGCGTAGGCAAAGAGCCGTAACCGCGGAGCGCGGGCCATCACTTCGGCCGTCAACGTCGGGCACCCCCAATGGCCGACCAGGATCTCTGCCTCCTGGA
>JAENVU010000254.1 GCA_016650415.1 Acidimicrobiia bacterium | reverse complement strand
TCGTTGCCGACGACGTCGACCCCGCGCAGTGCCTCGGGGCCGTTGCCGATCAGCTGCGCGGCGCGTACCGGGTACGTGATCTCACCGTTCTCGATCATGTACGCCTCGGTGATCCCGAAGACGAAGTCACCGGTTGCGGTGTTCACCTGCCCGCCACCCAGCGCAACGCAGTAGAGCCCGTACGGGGTCTGACGAATGATCTCGTCCGGGTCCTCCTCGCCGGGGGTGATGTAGGTGTTGGTCATCCGCACCATCGGGAGATGTTGGTAGGTCTCTCGGCGACCGTTCCCGGAACTCGCGCGCCCGTCCCGACGGGCGCGGAGCAGATCCCACATGTAGTCGGTGAGGATCCCGTCGTCGATCAACACGTTGCGTTGGGCCGGCGCCCCTTCGTCGTCGATCGTGCACGCACCCCAGTCGTGGGCGAGGCCACCGTCGTCGACGAGGGTGACGCCGCGGCCGGCGACCCGATCGCCAACGCGTCCGGCGAACACCGACGCGTCGCGCGCCACCAGGTCGGCCTCGAGCCCGTGACCACACGCCTCGTGGAACAACACTCCGCCGGCACCGCGACGCAACACGACCGGCAACTTGCCGCTCGGAGCCGGGCGCGCGTCGAGCTTGGACACTGCACGCGCCGCGGCAACGCGCGCGATCTCTTCGGGCGGATGTTCGTCGAAGAACTCGAACCCGACGGTGCGGCCCGGTGCCTCACTCCCGGTCTGGAGCCCGGTGTCCGCAGCCGCAACGCAGCTCACGACGAACCGGGTCCGCACTTGGTCGTCCGAGGCGAGCACACCGTCGGAGTTCGCCACGAGGAATCGCCGGCGACCGTCGGCGTAGCTGGCGGTCACCTGGGTGATGGAGTCGGAGTGGGATCGCGCCGCGTCGTCGGCGCGCGCCAGCATTTCGACCTTCGCCTGCTTCGACACCGTCTCGGGCAGCGTCGCGATCGTCTGCGGAGTCGTGGCCTGGGGCGTCAGGGCCGCGACGCGGGTCCCGGGACCACCCGCACTGGCCGCGGCCGCCGCCGCCTGCGCCGCGGCCGCCAGGCCACCCTCGGTCAGATCCGAGGTGTGGGCGAATCCCGTGGTCTCACCCTTCACGACGCGAATACCGGCGCCGCGGCTACGGCCCGACCGCATCTCCTCCACTTTTCCGTCGTCGAAGGTCGCCGAGGTCGACGCCCGATCCTCCACGAACACATCCGCGAACTCTCCACCACCGGCCATCGCTCGCTCGAGCGTGGCTTCCACGATCCGGGTTTCGATCAACCCGTTCACCTCCGATGTGCTCAGTTCGTCCAGGGGTTGCGTATGGTACGTCCGTGCCGCTCGATGCAGGACTCTCCGGATCGGTCTCCCACGTGGTCGTGGAATCCGACACCGCGCTCGCTCAAGGTACGGGGTCGGTGCCCGTCATCTCGACGCCCGAGATCGTGCGCCTCGCCGAACAGGCGGCCGTCGCGGCCGTCGCGGGCCATGTTCCCAACGGCCACACGACCGTGGGGTACCGGATACAACTCGATCATCTCGCTCCGGTGCCCGTGGGCGAGTCGCTCACGGCGGAAGCGGTCCTGGAGACCATCGAAGGCCGACGGCTGACCTTCCGGGTGTCGGTCAAGTACCGCGCGGGCCTGGTCGCTGCGGGTCGCATCACCCGCGTGGCGGTCGAGGAGACGCGATTCCTCGCCCGCGCCACCGGCACCGCCTGAGGTCCTCAGGCCGCAGAGAACTCGGCGTCGACCGACGCCAGGAACCTGCGCAGCTCCGCCAGCCACACGTCACCGTTCTCGAACTGCGGTGAATGCCCCGCGTCGGGAATCACGACCAGTTCCGCCCCGGGGATCGTCCCCGCCATGGCGTGCGATCCCGGGAGGAACGGCGTGTCCTCGGCCCCGACGAGGATCAGTGTCGGACACGCGACCGACGCCAGCTGGCCGAGTTGTTCGGGCTGGTCGCGGACCTCGATCAGCATCTTCGTGTACATCGCCTCCCGCAAGCTCGCCCACTTGCGGTCACCGAACTCCCGATAGCCCGGACGTTCCTGCAAGCAGCGCTCGTAGGCGGGAGTTCCCAGGGGGGTGAAGGCGTCCATCACCCGCTTGAGTTCGTCCATGCCCTGTTCCTTCGCGATCTGCACGCCGAGATCGATGAGTTCGGCATCGAGGTTCGGGACCGGACCCGGCGAGGTGTCCATCAAGACGAGTGCGTCGATCCGATCCGGCGCGCGCAGCACGAACCGACGCACGATCATGCCGCCCATCGAATGCCCGAGGAGCCGGCAGGTCGCAATACCGAGGTCGTCGACGACGCACTCGAGATCCGCGGCACACCGATCGAGCGAATAGCCGGCCTCGACGTCGGGACCACCGCTCGCTCCGTGGCCGCGCAGGTCGAAGGTCACGACGCGGTGATCTCCCGCCAGGTCGTCGATCTGGTCGTCGAAGTCCTCCTTGGCCCCGCCGAATCCGTGCACGAGCACGAGTACCGGCCCCGCGCCGCGGTCGACGACCTCGAGCTCGACCCCATCATCCGTAGTGACGCGCACGCTCCTCCTCCTCGGCCTTCGAGACGCCACTGGGGACGGCGAAGGACCCCATAGGCTAGGCCTTCATGGAGGACCACGACGCCGGAGCCGATCGCGCCCCGGCGCGACGGGGCTGGCTTGGCCTGGGGGTGCGGCTGGCCGTCAGTGCCGCCCTGCTCGCCCTCCTGATCTCCAAGATCGATTTCGATTCCGCCGTTCCCCGCCAACGGCATTTCTCGACGCTCGCGTGGTTCGCCCTCGCCCTCGCCACCGCCGGCATCGGTATCGTCCTGTCCGCGTGGCGCTGGCAGCGAGTGATCCAGGCATTCGGAATTCATGTGCCGCTCCGTACTCTGACCACCCACTATTTCGCGGGCCAGTTCGTCGGCAACGTCCTACCGTCCACGATCGGTGGCGACGTGCTGCGCGTCACTCGCAGCGCGAAGAACATCGGATCGCGCGAGACGGCATTCGCGGCAGTGGCCCTCGAACGGCTCACGGGATTCCTCGCGCTGCCGCTCATCAGTGCCATCGGATTCATGATCGATCCCAGCCTGCTCTCGTCCGGCAAGGCATGGGTCGCACTCCTGATCTCGGGCATCACCCTGGCCGCGCTCAGCATCATCCTCGTACTCGCCGGTCACCC
>JAENVU010000253.1 GCA_016650415.1 Acidimicrobiia bacterium | reverse complement strand
TGGTGCTCGCGCCGCCCGCGCCGTGGAGTTCGGATCGGTCGGTGCGCTTCCGGGTCGCGGCGACGTCGTGGGGCCGCCGGCGCCGATCGACGCCGGGAGTCTGACGATTAGGTCCCGAGGGACATCGTGTAGGTGACCGTGATCGGGAGGAACGCCTTCACGATCGACGGTTGGAGGCCGACGGGCTTGGGGTCGATCCCGAAGGCCCAGCGGAGCTGGGCGACCTCGAAGTGTCGCGTGATCGGCCACACCTTGGTCGACTCGTAGTTCGGCGCGAAGCAACCGTCGGTGCCGAGCTTGGCGAGCGTGTCGGGCACCGGCAATCCCGCGTCCTGGGCGAGCTTCACGACCCCGCCGCCGCCGGCACCGATCTCGCAGATGTCGCTCATCGCGTTGAGGTGACCGACCCGATCGATCACCACCATTCGCTTCGGGGGCGGAACCGTTCGGAAGAAGGACTCGATACCGTCGGGCGGGATCACGGTGTCGTTCGCGCCGGCGATGTAGAGCGACGATTTTCCCTGCGGTGGCGTCGCGGCGGGCTGGTCCCGGAACGCTCCGGCGGCCGCGGCCAGCGGGATGTAGGTGATGATGTCGGAATTCGCCCCGTACGTGATCGCGGTACGGCCCCCGGCCGAGTGCCCGGTGATCGCGATCTTCGCCTTCGGGTCGACCGATCCGGCGAGCACGCTTCCTGACTTCGCATTTTCGGAGCGCAGCGCGTCCAACGTTGCACCGATGACGTCATCCTCGGTGCGCGGCGCTGCCGGTGGTGCGCCGAGCTGCGCGCCCAGTCCTCGCTCGAGGAAGTCGGGGGAGGCCACGACGAAGCCCCAGCTAGCGAGATGCGTCGTGAGGAACGTCGACTGGTCGCGGTAGCCGCCGAAGCCATGGGCGAACACGACGGTCGGGAACGGACCTTTGGTCGAAACCCGGACATCGCGGAACGCGTCGGTTGCGAACGGTGCCTTCACGCCCTTGCTCGCGACGAGATCCTGGAGGCCCTGGGGTAACCATTTCGCGATCTCGTAGACGTCGTGCACCTTGCCCGCGGTGTCCGACTTCGCCACCGGGTACCACACGTCGGCCTGGCGATCGCCGATCGTGAGGGTGGTCACGCCGGCGGCATAGGGCCCGGGCTTCGCGTAGACCGCGACGGGCCGGGTTGCCGCCCCGGTGGTCGTCGGCGTGGCGCGGTTCGTCGACGAGGAACAGCCGGCCAGAGCTGCGAGCGTCAGAAGAACAAGGACGGACAGTCGGGTGACACGCACGAGGGACCTCCCGTTGAGATCCGGTGAAGCTACCGGTGCCGACCTCAGCGGGCCGGGAACAGTGTGTTCTCGACCGCGGCCCGCTCGGGGCCGCGGCGGATGTACCACTCCTGACCGAAGGCCGCCACGAAGGCGTCCTCGGGCATCTTCATGAAGAAGGACTCGCCGGTGATCTGGCTCGAGTGCGCGGCCATCGCGGCTCGCTTCCGATCGATGAACTCCCGGACGTCGATCGTGGTGGTGATGACCTCCGCCGGCATCCCGAGATTCATCTCATCGGGGTTCGGGGCATCGTCGAACTCGGCCATCTCGTCGGAGCGTTCGGCCATGAGGGCAAGGAAATGGTCGCGGTTGATGGTGGCTTCGTACACACGCGCGGTCCCTGCGAGTTCCGCGGCGCGAATGCCGACATGGTGGACCTGAACGTGGTCGGGGTGGCCGTAGTTGCCACGCTCGTCATAGACCGTGAGGACCTCGGCGTCTTCTTCGACGAGGATCTTCGCCAGCCGGGCGGCGGCTTCGTCCACATCAGCCATCGCGAAGCACCCGGGTTCGGTGGCGGTGGGCTCGCCCTCCATTCCCGAGTCGCGGTAGTCGAGGAAGGCCACGCGCTGCGCGCCGAGGATTGCGGCGGCGGCGTGGACTTCGACCGCGCGTCGGTCCGCCAGTGTCTCGCCGTCGTCGAGGAATCCGTCCGCGACCTCGCCGAGTTCGCCGCGCGTCGCGCAGACGAGCACGACCCGGTGGCCTTCCGCGGCGGCGCGGGCCATGGTTCCTCCCGTCGCGATTGCTTCGTCGTCGGGGTGGGCATGAAGGAGCACGAGCGTTCCCATAGACCCGGCAGTCTTTCATCCGAGACCGAGAGTGTCTGGTGAGCGCGGAGACCTGACGTTAGAGTCAGCCAACTGACTCGTCTTCGGTTCCTCGGGGGTACGTGATGCGCGGTCGTGGTGGACGTCGCTTGCTGGTGACGCTGGTGTCATTGATGATGGTCGCCGCGGCGTGCGGGAACGAGTCCTCGTCTCCGGCCAAAACAGTGAAGAAGAGCGGTGATGGCGGCGCCACCGTGGATCAGCCGGGGGTGACCAAGGACACGATCCGCGTCGGCGGGGTCGCGTCGATCTCGAACCCCTTGAACGCGCCCTACGGCGACATGTTCAAAGGGGTCGAGGCCTACTTCGCCAAGATCAACAGCGAGGGCGGGATCTACGGGCGCAACCTCGAACTCGTCAGCCAGCGCGACGACCAGATCGCGAACAACCTCAAGGAGACTCAGGGACTCCTGAACGAGGACAACGTGTTCGCTGCAGTCGGCCTGGCCACGATCTTCGATTTCAGTGGCGCAACCGAGTTGGAGAAGGCGGGGATCCCGAGCTTCGGCTGGAACATCAACGAAGACTGGAACAAGCCGAACCTGTTCGGGAACTCGGGAGCGTTGTGTATCGGGTGTGACGGGATCGAACTTCCCTGGATCGCCAAGCAACTGGGAAAGAAGTCGATCGGCATCCTGACCTACGGCAACACCGACAACTCGAAGCAGTGCGGTGACGGCATCGTGAAGTCGTTCGAGAAATATCCGACGGCCAAGGTCGGGTACCGCTCCGACGCGCACGGCTTCGGCGACACCGACTACAGCGTCGATGTGCGCCAGATGAAGGACGCAGGGGTCGATCTGATCACGACGTGTCTCGACAACAACGCGGTCCTCGCGATCGCCAAGGAGTCCCGCGCGCAGCAGCTCGACGCGGTCCAGTACTTGCCGAACGGGTACGACCAGGAGTTCATGAAGGCGAACGGTGAGTTCTTCCAGGACGCCATCGTGCGGGTGCCGTTCGTGCCGTTCGAGACCAAGCCGGCGCCGGCGGGACTGACCGACTACCTGAAGTGGATGGGCAAGCAGGGTGACGCCCCGAACGAGTACACGACGTACGGCTGGATGAACGGTGTGATGCTCGTCGAGGGATTGAAGGGCGCCGGACCGAACTTCACCCAGGCGAAGGTCGTCGACGCGTTGAACCGAATGACCAAGGACACCGCCGGCGGTCTGCTGCACGGGATCGACTGGACCAAACAGCACACGCGCACTCGGAACCCGCAGTCCTGTACTGCCTACGTGAAGGTTGTCGGTTCCAAGTTCGTGCCGACCTTCTCGCCGAAAGGCAAGCCGTTCGTGTGCTTCAAAGAGGGCCAGAAGATCAGTACCCCGCCCACGTTCGAGTAGCCGACGCATCCTGAGGCTACGGCGGCACCCATGACCGAGTTCATCACGTACGTCGTTCAAGGGATCCCGCTCGGGTGCGTGTTCGCGCTCGTCGCGGTGGGCCTGGTGCTCACGTACAAGACGAGCGGCGTCTTCAACTTGGCGTTCGGGGCGCAGGCCTTCGTCGCCGCGAACATCTTCTACGTCCTCCGGGTCCGGCACGACGTTCCGCGTGTGCTGTCACTGGTTCTGGTGGTCCTCGTCATCTCGCCGCTCCTGGGCTTGATCGTCGAGGTGTTGATCTTTCGCCATCTGCGGACCGCGTCACCGATCGCCAAGCTGGTCGCGTCCTTGGGTCTGCTCGTCGCCGTCCCACAGTTCGTCCAGATCCAGATGGGTACCGCGTCGACGTTCGGCGTCCTCGGAATCTGGTGGGACGACAACGCGCTCTACCGGTTCGGCGATTACGTCCTCGACGGCAAAGAGATGGCGATCATCGCCTGCACGCTGATTGCGGTCGTCCTGCTCGGTGCGCTGTTCCGATTCGCGCCGATCGGCCTGCGGATGCGGGCCGTGGTCGAGAGCCCGCGGATGACCGAACTCGCCGGGGTGAATGCCGACCGCGTGTCGCGGTTTTCCTGGGTGCTGTCGAGCTTGTTCGCCGGGTTGGCGGGCGTGTTGCTCGCGCCGCTGTACGCATCGCTCGCGCCCGCGAACTTCAATACGTTGCTCATCGCGGCGATCGCGGCCGCGGCCTTCGCCCGGCTGACGAGCATTCCGATGGCGCTGCTCGGCGGGCTGTTGCTCGGGATCGCGCAGCAACTCGCAGCGGGGTATCTGCCACCGTCGAGTGTCCTGGCTCGCCAGATCCGTCCGACCCTCCCGTTCGCGGCGCTGTTCCTCTTGCTGTTGTTCTGGCCGGGTTTGCGCTCCGCGGCGCAGAACAAGGATCCGTTGAGTGGCGTCGACCCGCCACCGGATCAGCCGGTCGCGCTCTCGCGGAGCCGATTCCTGACCATCGGCACTCGCACCTTCGGGGTGGTGGTGTTCGGTGTCGTGTTCACGCTCGCAATGACGACGTTCAACGAGAAATGGGTCACGGTGTTCACCATCGCCGTG
>JAENVU010000252.1 GCA_016650415.1 Acidimicrobiia bacterium | reverse complement strand
TCTTCGCCCTCCTGGTGTTCGGCCCGGCCCTGGTGGCGTCCTCAGTGCTCTTCGCCAGTGCTGAGATCGTCTCTGCGCTGCGCCGTTCCGGCCGGTCGCGGTCGAGCGAATCCTCGGTGAACAAGGACGGGACGATCTCGGCATGACCAGACCCGGGCTCCTCGAAGGCAAGACCGCAGTCGTGACCGGGGTCGGCCCGGGTCTCGGTCGCGCCAGCGCGCTGGCGCTGGCGCGCGAGGGCGCCGCGGTCGTCCTGGTCGCCCGCAACGTCGAACGGGTCGGAGAGGTCGCCGCGGAGATCAACGCGGCCGGTGGCCGAGCGGTCGCCGCGCCGGGCAGCGTGACCCACGCCGAGGAATGTGAGGCGATTGCGGCCCAGGCCGTCGAGACCTACGGCGGGATCGACGTCGTGGTCAACAGCGCGTTCCGCGGCGACGCCCTCGAGTCAGTGGCCGACGCCGACCTCGATACGTGGCGCAAGATCTTCGAGGTCAACTTCTACGGTGCCGTCAACATGACCCGCGCCTGCCTGCCGTCGCTGCGGACGGCCGGTGGCGGCAGCATCGTGATGGTCGCATCGCAGAGCGCCCGCAAGATCCGACCGAATGAAGCGGGCTACGCCGCGAGCAAGAGTGCGCTGATCACGCTGACCCGGTCGCTCGCGACCGAAGTCGCGGGAGACCACATCCGGGTCAACGCGGTGGTGCCCGGCTGGATCTGGGGGCCGAACGTGCAGATGTACGTGGACTGGCAGACCCAGTCTCGAGGGCTGACCCGCGATGAGGTGATCGCCGAGATCACCCGCGAGATTCCGCTGGGCGAAATCCCACCCCAGGAAGACATTGCCGAGTCGATCGTGTTCTTCGCCTCCGACATGGCGCGCATGATCACCGGACAGACGTTGGACGTGAACGGCGGGGAGTACTTCGGGTGACCGATTCGTTGCGCGGCCAATCGGGGGTCGTGACCGGCGCGGCATCGGGGCTCGGGCGTGCCACTGCGTTGGAGTTCGCCCGTCTCGGCGCAGTCGTCGTCGTCGCGGATGTCGCAGCCGATGCCGGCAGAGCCGTCGTCGACGAAGTTCGCGCCCTCGGATCCGATGCGTTGTTCGTCGAGGTCGACGTCACGAGTCCGGAGGCGACGGAGGCGATGGTCGCCGCGTGCGTTGCCGCCTTCGGTGCTCTCGACTTCGCAGTGAACAACGCGGGGACCACCGGCACGCCGGGAAGCGTCGTGGATTACCCGATCGACGCGTGGCGGGCCACGATGGCGGTCAACCTCGACGGCGTGTTCTTCGCGATGCGGGCCGAACTTCCCGTGATGGTGGCCGCGGGGAAGGGCGCGATCGTGAATGTGGCCTCGGGTGCCGGGCTGGTCGGCTTCGCGGGGCTGCCCGCATACGTCGCGAGCAAGCATGGAGTGGTCGGGCTGACCAAGTCGGCGGCCCTCGAGGTGGCGTCACGAGGGGTGCGGGTCAACTGCGTCTGTCCGGGGAGTGTGCGCACTCCGATGCTCGAAGGGTTCATGGGTGGCGACGAACGGGTCGAGCGGGCCATGACCGCAGGGGTGCCCATGGGTCGGCTCGGTACGCCCGACGAGATTGCCTCCGCGATTGCCTTCCTGTGTTCCGACGCCGCGCAGTACATGGTCGGTCATGCCCTCGTCGTCGACGGCGGCGCGACCGTCCAGTAACCGCCTCTCAGCTGATCTCGGACCAGAGGATTCGTTGCTCGCGCATCGGGTCGGACACGAGTTCGGGCTCGGTGTCGAAGTTTTGGGTCCACCGATCGCCGGTGTCGTAGGTCGTCCAGCCGGGATCGCCGGTTCGGGCGAAGGCGATCCACGCCGCGTGCATAGCGTCGGCGATTCCCTGGCGATCCGGACTGTCGCCGGTCAGCATCGAGAGGCCGGGCTTGTCGATTGCGTCCCACACGAAGGGCAGTTCCAGCGCATGACAGCTCTTGAGCTTGCCGTCCAGGATCGGTGACTCCCACGAGAACAGGTACATGTGGGTCGGCCGGTCGGGTGCAGCCTCGGCCAGCCGGAGTGCGGGCGTGCGGAAC
>JAENVU010000251.1 GCA_016650415.1 Acidimicrobiia bacterium | reverse complement strand
TAGTCAGGCGGTCTTGTTCTTGACGACCCGGAGCTTGCTCGACTGGCGAGACAGCTTGGGCAGAGCGATTCGGCCGGTCCGTTGGAGTTCCACGATGCCGAACGGCTTGAGCAGGTCAGTCATCGCATCGAGCTTGTCCGGCTGGCCCGCAACCATGAGCGTCATCGCATCGAAGCCGACGTCGAGGATCTTGGCTTCGAAGATCGACGCCAACTCGGTCGCCTGGGACCGCGCATCGGCGCCGGCCTTGACCGTGACGAGCATGAGTTCCCGCTCGACCGCGTCCGAGTCGGCCAACTCCGAGATCTTGATCACCGGGATCAGCTTGTTGAGCTGCTTGGTGATCTGCTCGACGAGGTCGGCATCGCCGTCGACGACGATCGTCATCCGCGAATAGCGGTCGTCCTCGGTCGGGCTGACCGCCAACGAATAGATGTTGTAGCCCCGGCGCGAGAACAAGCTCGAGACGCGAGTGAGCACACCGAACTTGTTCTCGACGAGCACACTCAGGATGTGGTGGTCGATCGTCATGTCAGCGCCCTCCGTCTTTATCAGCTTCGGGGCCGAGGATCACGTCGTCATTGCTCGAACCCGCCGCAACCATCGGGTACACCTTCTCGCGGTAGTCGGTCCGGAAGTCGATGACCACGGGACGGTCGTTGATCGCATTGGCCTTCTCGATCGTCGGGATCACGTCCTCGGGCGTCTCGACCCGGAACCCGATGCAGCCCATCGCCTCGGCCCACTTCACGTAGTCGGGCAGGTCGGGTGAGAGGTACACCTCGCTGTAGCGCTCCTCGTAGAACAGCTCCTGCCACTGACGGACCATGCCGAGGTAGGCGTTGTTCAGGATCGCGATCTTGACCGGGATCTTCTCCGCGGCCGCGGTGACCAGCTCCTGCGCGGTCATCTGGAAGCAGCCGTCACCGTCGACCGCCCACACGGTCTTCTCCGGACAGCCGACCTTGGCGCCGATCGCGGCCGGGACCGAGAAGCCCATCGTTCCGAGACCACCGGAGTTGACCCAGGTGTAAGGGTGCTCGAAGCGCCAGTGCTGACTCGCCCACATCTGGTGCTGGCCCACGCCCGACGCGAGGATCGTGTCGTCCGGCGCGTACTCGCGCAGCTTCTCGATGACGAACTGCGGCTTCAGCGGTCCGCCTTCGGGCTGGTCGTAGGCGAGCGGGTGCTCCTGCTGCCAACCCTTGACGGTTGCCCGCCAGTCGCTCAGATCGGGCCATTCCCGCTTCGCCTGATCGGCCTTCACCGCGGCGACGATGCCCTCGATCACGTTCTTGCAGTCACCGACGATGGGCACGTCCGGCTTGCGAACCTTGCCCAGCTCGGCCGGATCAATGTCGACATGGATGATCTTCGCGTCGGGCGCGAACGCGTCGACCTTGCCGGTCACCCGGTCGTCGAAGCGCGAACCCAGCGCGATCAGCAGGTCGGCCTTTTGCATCGCAGTGATCGCGGTGTAGTTGCCGTGCATCCCCGGCATCCCGAGCGCGAGCTCGTGACTGTCGGGGAATGCGCCGCGTGCCATCAGCGTGGTGACGACCGGAATCCCGGTGGTTTCGGCGAGTTCGCGCAGTGCCTCTGCCGCCCGCGCCTTCAGGATCCCGCCACCGGCGTAGATGACCGGCCGATGTGACTGACCGATGAGCGTGGCCGCGTCCTTGACCTGCTTCGGGTGACCCTTCACATTGGGCTTGTAGCCCGGCAGGTCGACGGTCTCGGGCCACTCCCACTCCATCGTCTGGTTGGCGATGTCCTTGGGAATGTCGACGAGCACCGGACCGGGACGGCCCGTCGTCGCGACGTGAAATGCCTCACGGACGATGCGCGGGATGTCTTGGGCGTCGGTGATCAACCAGTTGTGCTTCGTGATCGGCATGGTGATGCCGACGGTGTCGCACTCCTGGAACGCGTCGGTGCCGATCACCGCGTACGGGACCTGACCGGTGATCACGACCAGCGGGATCGAGTCCATGTAGGCATCGGCCAGCGGCGTGACGATGTTGGTCGCGGCCGGGCCGCTCGTCACCATGGCCACGCCCGGGCGGCCGGTGGCGTGGGCGTACCCCTCGGCCATGTGGCCGGCACCCTGCTCGTGACGCACGAGGATGTGACGGATCGACGAGTCGATCAGTGGGTCGTACACCGGCAGGATCGCGCCACCGGGAAGGCCGAACATGACTTCGACGCCTTCCATCTCGAGGCTCTTGATGAGTGCCTGGGCTCCGGTCAACTTCATGGGGTGCTCCTGGGGGACAGTCCGGACGCGATTTTCGGGTCCGGACGCGAAAAACCCCCCGCATGTGCGAGGGGTAAGGCGTACGGACGCGAGAGAGCCGTACGCCTAGGTAACTACTACGGGGAGGTCGGCGGTCCGGTACATGAGGTCCGGATTATCGTCGCTTCCGCGCCGCGAATCAAGTCATTCTCACGCGACGGTGCACTTTCTGCCGATCAGGCCTCCGACGCGGCCAACACGAACACCTTCACCTCACGGCCGGTAATTCGCTCGCGGTACTTGTCGTAGCCCGGATAGACCCGCGCGGCGGCGGTGAGCGCGGTCTCCGTCTCCTCCGGGTTCGCGCGGCGAGCGATGAACCCCACGTCTCGATTGCGATACGCCACTCGCCCGGTCGGGTCGGCTTCCAGGTTGTAGACCCAGCCCGGTGTGTTCGACTGGCCGAAGTTGGTGCCGATGAGCGCCAGATCCCCCTCGATCGGGATTCCGAGCAACGGCAGCGAGCGAGGCAGTCCACTCTTGGCCCCCGTCGTCGTCACCGTGATGATCGGCAGGCCGGCCACCAGCGTTGCGACCGCGGTCCGGCCGTGGGTGAGGGCCAGGAGGCGTCGATCCACCCGATGCGCGAGCTTGGAGAACGTCCACGCCCCGGCCTTGGTCGACGCGCCCTTCTGAAACAGACGCTGCGCACCATTGACCGGCCGGATCTCGTAGCCGACTGCCTCGGTCAGCCCCATCAGGCACATCTCGTGTCGCGTGGGTTCATCGAAAGTCATCGTAGGACTCCACTCCTCAGTTCCCAACCGGATCGGGGAATTCGATGAAGCCAGGGCACCAGACCATGCGGTCGACATCGGAGTTCTGCTCGCCCCTCCCACTAACTTCGGCGCTGTGGCCCTCACGATCGGGATCGCCGGACTCCCCAACGTCGGCAAGTCGACCCTCTTCAATGCGCTGACCAAAGCCGACGCGCTCGCCGCGAACTATCCGTTCGCGACCATCGAGCCCAACGTCGGCGTCGTCCCGCTCCCCGACCCGCGCCTCGACGTCCTCGCCGGCATCTTCACCAGTAAGCAGACGATCCCCGCGACGGTGTCGTTCGTCGACATCGCGGGCATCGTCAAGGGCGCGAGCGAAGGCGAAGGCCTCGGCAACAAATTCCTCGCCAACATCCGCGAGGCCGACGCGATCTGCCAGGTCGTGCGCGTCTTCGCCGACGACGATGTCATCCACGTCTCCGGCGAGATCGACCCGAGCGACGACATCGAGGTCGTGCAGACCGAGCTCATGCTCGCCGACCTGCAGACCATCGAGAAGGCGGTCCCGCGGATCGAGAAAGAGGTCAAGGGCAAGAAGACCGAC
>JAENVU010000250.1 GCA_016650415.1 Acidimicrobiia bacterium | reverse complement strand
TCCAGCCCGCCCGCCCCCAGGCGGTAGAGGTGCGCGCCTTCCGTGCCGACGATGAGTCCGCCCGGGGCATCGATCGCGCAGAGCATGCCCGGCACGCCCCCGAGGACCGACCACCCGCTGGTTCCGTGCCACAGCAGGTTGCGACCGTTCTCCACGAGCGCATCGCCGAAGACCCGGACCGGCCCGGTCCTGGTCGTACCGACCGGCGGCTCGACGAGACCGTCGGCGGTGGCGATGCGCAGCTTCATGACTCCTCCGACGACCGACGTCCCGTCTGATCGACGGATTCACGGAAGGTCTTGAGGACCTCGCGCCATACCGCCGGGGACGATGCGTAGGGGGCATTGGTCGCGACCCGATCCACGAGGCCGATCGTTCGGCGCGCGAGTTCACGTCCGCATTGGGCCGGGGTGCCTCGGATCGCGATGAGGTCGAACAGTTCGTCGTCGACGAGGGTCACCATGGCGTCCCAGTCTCCGAGCTTGCTGAGCCGGTTGAACTCGGGTTGGAGTTCGCCGCGGTCGTGGTGATCGAGAACGCCGCGGTATGCCGGGGTCGAGGCGTAGAACGCGATCTGGGCCCGGGTCGCGTATTCGGCACCGGCCCGGGCCTCGTCGGTCGCGCCGGTCGCGATCATGACGGGCCAGGCGATCTCGAAATCCGGTCGGCCCGCCGCGGCGCCCGCGTGGAGCGCGACGAGGGTCTCGGCCCGGAGGTGATCCGGCGTGTTGAACGGGTGGACGAAGAAGCCGTCGGCGAGGTCGCCGGCCACGCGGGTCATCGCCGGTCCCACCCCGGCAAGGAAGATGCGAGGTGGCCCGGTCGGGAGTGGCTCCGGGGTGAAGAACGGGGTCATCAGCGTGTGGCGGTAGTACGTGCCCTCGAACCGCAGCGGCGTACCGTCCTGCCACGTGGCGAAGATCGCCCGGAGCGCCCCGATGAACTCGCGCATCCGGGCCGCCGGGTCCGACCACACCATGGAGAACCGCTTCTCGATGTGCGGCTTGATCTGCGATCCGAGCCCGACGATCGCGCGCCCGCCGGACGCCGCGTGGAGGTCCCAGCCGAGGTTCGCCACCGTCATCGGGTTCCGGGCGAATGCGATCGCGATCGCGGTCATCAGCTCGACCCGCTCGGTGTGTTCGGCGGCCAGCATGAGCGGAAGAAACGGGTCGCGCGGGCCTTCGAACGTGGAGAGGCCGTCGTACCCGTCGGCCTCGACCTGGCGGGCGATCGCGGGGACGTCGCCGAGTGCCGCGGCGACGAGCGGGGAGTCGACCTTCATGACATCAGGGCCGAGCGGTGGTTCACAGTTGGGACCGTAGCGTTTTCGGAAGGGGATCCGGACCCACCGGCGCGTACGCTGGCAAGCATGAGCGACACGACCGATATGAAGCCGATGAGCCACGAAGTGACCGACGGGATGGAGCGGGCACCCGCCCGGGCCATGCTGCGGGCGGTCGGGATGACCGACGGTGACTGGGGGAAGGCGCAGGTCGGGGTCGCGTCGAGTTGGAACGAAGTAACGCCGTGCAACCTGCCGCTCGACCGGCTGGCGAAGCGGGCCAAGGAGGGGGTCAAGGCCGCGGGCGGCTTCCCACTGGAGTTCGTGACGATCGCGGTGAGTGACGGCATCTCGATGGGTCACGAAGGGATGCGAGGTTCGCTGGTGAGTCGCGAGATCATCGCCGACTCCGTCGAGTGCGTGATGCACTCCGAACGCCTCGACGCGCTGGTCACGTTTGCCGGATGCGACAAGAGCCTGCCCGGGATGTTGATGGCGGCGGCCCGCCTCAACCTGCCGGCGGCGTTTCTCTACGGCGGATCGATCCTGCCGGGCCGGTACAAGGATCAGGCGCTCGACATCGTGAGCGTGTTCGAGGCGGTCGGTGCGTGCGCGGCGGGCACCTTGACCGAGAACGAGCTGGGCGAGATCGAGAAGCGGGCGTGTCCGACGGAGGGTTCGTGCGCCGGGATGTTCACGGCGAACACGATGGCGTCGGTCGGCGAGGCGCTCGGGATGAGCCTGCCGGGTTCGGCGTCACCGGCCGCGGTGGACCGGCGTCGGGACGACTTCGCGTTCGAGACCGGCCGTGCCGTGATGCACCTCATCGAGCGCAACATCCGGGCGCGCGACATCATGACCAAGGAGGCGTTCGAGAACGCGATCGCCGTGGTGATGGCGCTCGGCGGTTCGACCAACGCGGTGCTGCACCTGCTCGCGATCGCCAACGAAGCGCGAGTCGAACTGGAACTCGACGACTTCAACCGGATCGGGGCTCGCGTGCCGCACATCGCCGACACGAAGCCGCACGGCCAGTACCACATGTTCGACATCGACCGGATTGGTGGAATCCCCGTCGTCATGAGCGAGTTGCTCGAGGCCGGTCTCCTCCACGGCGATTGCATGACCGTCACGGGCAAGACCATGGCGGAGAACCTCGCGGAGCTCGACGCGCCTGCGCCGGATGGCGAGGTGGTGCATCCGTTGAACGCGCCGATCAATGCGCAGGGCGGGATTGCCATCCTGCGTGGTTCGATGGCGCCGAACGGTGGCGTGGTGAAGATCGCGGGGCTCGACAACCTGCGGTTCGACGGCTCGGCGCGCGTGTTCGACGGTGAGGACCTCGCCATGGACGCGATCCTCGCCGGCCAGATCAATCCCGGGGACATCGTCGTGATTCGCTACGAAGGTCCGAAGGGTGGGCCGGGAATGCGCGAGATGCTCGCGGTGACGGGCGCGATGAAGGGTGCCGGGCGGGGCGGCGATGCTGCACTCATCACCGACGGTCGGTTCAGCGGCGGCACCCACGGATTCTGTGTGGGGCACGTCGCGCCCGAGGCCGTCGACGGTGGCCCGATCGCGTTCGTGCGCGACGGTGACCGCATCGTGATCGATGCCGAGAACCACACCATCGACCTGATGGTCGACGCCGCGGAGCTCGAGGCCCGCAAGGCCGATTGGAAGCTGCCCGAGCCGCGCTACACCAGTGGGTTCCTGGCGAAGTACGCCAAGCTCGCCCAGGGTGCCGAGACCGGCGCGATCACCAACTTCTGATCGAGTCGGGCAGACTCCGGCCGTGCCGGAGATGTTGGAGGCGGAGACCGCTCGCGTGTTGATCGCGGCGCGGGCGCTCGACCGCGAGATCGCCGAGGTTCATGCTCCGGACGCGTGGTTCCTCAAGCGCGGTCTCACGCCTCGGGCGGTCCGGTCGGTGCTCCCGGGACTGCGGTTCACCGAGGCGCGCCGGCGGGGGAAGCTGCTCTTGATCGACACGGATGGGCCGGTGCTCGCGATGCACCTCGGGATGAGCGGCCGGATCCTCGTCGACGGAGAAGCGGCGGGTGATCCGTTGCTCTACGCCGCGAACGGGGACAACCCGGCGTGGCGCCGCTTCGGCCTCACGTTCGTCGACGGCGGGACGTTGTATCTGCGCGACCCGCGCCGGCTGGGTGCGGTCGAGCTCGATCCCGACGAGGATCGGCTCGGGCCCGATGCGTCGACGGTGAAGTTGTCGCTCGTGCGGGAGTTGCTCGGTCGGAGTCACGCGCCGGTCAAGGCGGTGCTCATGGATCAATCCCGCATCGCCGGGCTCGGCAATCTGCTGACCGACGAAGTGTTGTTCCGGGCCGGCATCGACCCGGCGCGTCCGGCCAACTCGCTGCGCGACGACGAGGTCCGCGCGGTGGCGCGGGCGATCAGTGTGACGATTCGGACGCTCGGTCGGCGCGGTGGCTCGCACACCGGCGATCACATGGACGCTCGGGTGCCGGGTGCGAACTGTCCGCGCGACGGTGCGCCGATGTTGCGCCGTACCGTCGGCGGCCG
>JAENVU010000249.1 GCA_016650415.1 Acidimicrobiia bacterium | reverse complement strand
GTACTTCACGTGATCGCGGTTGAACGGGTCGGGTGGGTGGAGCACGGTCACCCGTTCGCCGGGCCCGGCGGGCTTGCGCAACAGCCCGTTCGCCATCGGGCGTTGAAACGACACCTGCGTGCCACCCTCGTAGAGATTGCGACCGCCGATGTCGTTGTACGCGTTGTAGGTGTTGGTGCAGAGCGCGAGCAGCGGGCGGGTGGGGTCGACCGTCGCGGCGCGCACCACGAAGAAGGCCACCGCCTCGTGGGCGATACGGCCGGCATCGGTCCGGAGGGTCACCTCGTAGTAGCCGCTCCGCCAGTCAGCACCGATCGGGATCTCGACGGCGGCCGGCCACCCGCACCCGTGGGCTGCGGCGTCGCCCGGCATCTCGTGCGGCACGAGCGTGATCTCACCGGTCCACACTCGTTCGCGACGCGCGCCGAGGCGCGCCACGATGACCTGTGCCGGTACCGCGGGCCCGGCCGCGTGGACGCCGATCGATTCGCCCGGGCGGGCCGATTGGGGCCAGCAGTAGACGGCGGGAACTGCGAGGGGGGTGCTCTCCATTCGGCGAGTCTGCCAGGCAATCGAGCGCCGGTCTCGGCCGCTTCCGCTCAGCCGTCGAGTCGGGTGAGGAGCTTGTCGAGAGTGCGGTCGAATCGGCGGCGTTCGGCGTTGCTCACCACGGCCGCGAGAGTCTGCTCGGCGACCACGAGATCCGCGACGGCGCGGTCTGCAACCGCGAAGCCCTTCGCCGTGAGTGCCACCAGCGATGCCCGCCGATCGGCGGGGTCGGGCTGCCGGGTGATGAGCCCGGCGCGCTCCAGGCGGTCCAACCGGTTGGTCATCCCGCCGGGGGAGACCATCGCCACGTGCGCGAGGTGCGACGGGGAGAGCGAGGCGCCCGTGCCGCTGCGTCGGAGCGCCGCCAGGACGTCGAACTCGCCCAATGAGATGCCGTGGGCGGCAAAGACCGGCTCGACCGCCCGCAGCGACCGGGTCATCAGTTGCGCCAGCCGGAGGAACGTCCCCATCACCTCGAAATCGAGATCGGGGCGTTCGTTCCGCCAGCTGGACAACGTGTCTTCGATGAGTTCCGAACTGTTCATCGACCCATTGTACTTCGATATCAAATAGTTTGACATCAAAACTTCGACGTCGTAATATTTCTCCATGACTTCCGCAGTGCAGACACCGATCATCCGGGTGGGCGATGTCGCGTTCCCGCGTTTCCAGGCACCGGACCTCGATGTGATGGAGACGTTTCTCGAGACGTTCGGCATGACCCGCGCGGCGCGGACCGACGACGCGCTCTTCATGCGCGGGACCGACGCCGATCATCACGTCCACGTCACGCACCGAGGCGATCCCGCCTTCCTCGGGCTCGCATTCGCGGCGACTCGCGACGACCTGGACATCCTCGCCGAAGCCACGGGCCGGCCCGTCGAGCGACTCGACGAACCGGGTGGCGGGGACGTGGTCCGCCTCCACGACCCGGATGGCCGCGCGGTGGACGTCGTCGCCGGTATCGAGCCGGTGCCACCGGTCGCGATTCGTGAGCACGCGCCGCTCAACACCGGCGCGCGGCGCAGCCGGGTGGATGCACTCCAGCGCGTCCCGACCGGCGCGTCACAGGTCAAGCGATTCGGCCACGCCGCGATCAAGACCACATCGCTGGCGACGACCGCGGCCTGGTACGCGAGCACGCTCGGGCTGCTCGCGTCGGACGACGTCTTCCTCGCGAGCCCCGAGGAACCTTTTGGTCGGTTCATGCGGTGCGACCGGGGTGATCTCCCGGCGGACCACCACACGCTGCTCGTCATCGAGACCGGCGAGGTCAAGCTCGGGCACTGCGCCTGGGAGGTTGCCGACTTCGACGATCTCATGGCCGGTCACGATCACCTGACGGCCGCGGCCGCGCAGCACTACTGGGGGATCGGTCGCCACGTGCTCGGCGGTCAGGTGTTCGACTACTGGAAGGATCCGATCGGCTTCACGGTGGAGCACTGGACCGATTCCGATCTCCTCACTGCGAGCACGCCGGCCGGTTCCCATCCGATCTTCGATTCGCTGAACCAGTGGGGCCCGGCACCGCCGCCGGACCTGGACTTCTGAACCGGAGGAGAGGCGTATGGATCTCGGAATTGCCGATCGGACCGCGATCGTCGCCGCGTCGAGCCGCGGGCTCGGGCGCGCGTGTGCCGCGTCGCTGGCGCGTGAGGGGGTGCGCGTCGTGGTCAACGGTCGCGATCCTGACCGGCTCGCGGCGACCGCCCGCGAGTTGGAACTGGCCACGGGCCGGACGGTCGGGATGGTCGTGGGCGATATCGCGCTCGACGACACGCGCGCGGCGCTGCTCGGTGCGTGTCCGGACCCCGACATCGTCGTGACCAACAACGGTGGCCCTCCGCCGGGTCGGTTCCAGGACTGGTCGCGTGACGATTGGGTCCGAGCGGTCGACGCCAACATGCTCGCGGCGCTCCTGCTGATTCGTGATGTCATCGACGGGATGACCGAGCGGGGCTTTGGCCGGGTCGTCAACATCACCTCGGCGATGGTGATGGCACCGCTCAGCCCGATGGGCTTGTCCTCGGCCGCGCGCTGTGGCCTCACGTCGGTGAGCAAGGGGTTGTCGCGAGACGTCGCGGCCGCGAACGTCACGATCAACAACCTCCTTCCGGAACGCATCGACACCGACCGGCAACGACAGATGGCCGAACTGGCGGTGGCGATCAAGGGCATCACCATGGAGGAGGCGTACGCGGAGATGGCCCAGACGATCGCGGCGCGGCGGCTCGGGCGACCGGAGGAGTTCGGCGACGCGTGCGCGTTCCTGTGCAGCGCCCAAGCCGGATTCATCAGTGGTCAGAACCTGCACGTCGACGGCGGCTCCTATGTCGGCGCGTTCTGACGCGGTGGAACCGTCGCCGCGATCGGTCGATGTCCTCGTGGTGGGGGCCGGGCCCGTCGGACTCACGATGGCCTACCTCCTGGCCCGGCTCGGTCTCGCGGTGGAGATCATCGAAGCGCGCGACGGACCGCAGCGGGCGCCGGCCGCCCACGTGATCAATGCCCGAACGTTCGAGATCTGGCGTCAGGCCGGGATCGATGTCGACCGGCTCTCGAGCTTGGCCAAGGATCCGGCCGATGCCGGTGCCGTGCACTGGGTCACGAAGCTGGGCGGACCGGTCATCGGGAGTCTGCCGTTCGAACGTCAAGGGGACGAGGTCCTCGCAGTGACGCCGACGCCGTTGCGCAACCTCTCCCAACACAAACTTGAACCGGTGTTGCGGGATGAACTGGAGCGTCTGGGTGTGACCATCCGGTATTCCCACCGATGGGAGGGAGCGACCGAGGAGGGGCCGGGTGCGGTCCGGCCGGTGGTGTCGACGGTCACGACCGGTGGCGCGACCTCGAGGATCGAGAGCCGCTGGCTCGTCGCGTGCGACGGCGCGGGAAGCCCCGTCCGCCGGTGGCGTGGCATCGAACCGATCGGACCGCACGCGATTCAGCGCTTCCTCATGATCCACCTCCGGGCCGACTTCCGAGCGCTCGTCGGTGGCACACCGGGGGTGCTCTATTGGGTGTGCCACCCCGCATCGCCCGGTACCTTCGTCGCGCACGACATCGACACCGAATGGGTGTTCATGGTGCCGGTCGATCCCACCGTCGACGCGGCCGAGGACTACACCTCGGCGAGGTGCGAGGCGCTCGTGCGCGCCGCGCTCGACGACCCGACCGCCGACTTCACCGTCGTGAGCTCCGGCACCTGGATGATGACCGCCCAGGTGGCCGAACGGTTCCGGGATGGCAACGTCTTCCTGGTGGGCGACGCCGCCCATCGGTTCCCGCCGACCGGCGGCCTCGGGCTCAATACGGGTGTGCAGGACGCCCACAACCTGGCGTGGAAGTTGGCGATGGTCGCCCGCGATTCCGCGGCGGACGCCGTGCTCGACACCTACGACACCGAACGCCGTCCCATCGCGCACCACAACGCCGAGGTCAGCTTGGCCAACGCGATGAAGTTGATCGAAGTGCCCATGGCGCTGGGCGCGGATCCCGATGTGGCGGTCGCCACCCACGCGATGGAGATGGCGCTCGCGTCCGAGGAGGGTCGGCGGGCGGTCGGTGCGGCGATCGCGAACCAGGCCACGCACTTCGACATGCTCGGCCTGCAACTCGGGTACGTCTACGGGGCCGCGCCTGACGCGTCGGAGGCCGCGGTCCGCCGCTACTGCCCCCAGGTGCGTGTCGGGGCTCGGCTCCCGCACGGATGGGTCGAGCGCGATGGTGGCCCGGTGTCTTCGTTGGATCTCATACCGATCGACTCGCCGATCGCGCTGTGTGGGCCCGACGCGTTGGCACCGGACATCGACGAGGTGTCGCTCCGCATCGGCACCGACGTCCAGGACCCGCACGACTGGTGGGGCGCCACGCTCGGGCTTCCTCGTGACTCGGTGGTCGTCGTTCGGCCGGACCAACACATCGCCGCTATCACTCGGTGAGCGCACTCCTCGACTGCTCTCGACGACGTAGGGTCCGCGCGTGGATCTCGACGGACGAGTGGCCATCATCACCGGTGCCTCACGCGGTATCGGAAAGGGGTTGGCGCTCGGTCTCGCGGCCCAGGGTGCACGAATCGTGTGCGCGGCGCGGTCGGTCGATGCTTCGGCCACGGGCCTGCCCGGAACGATTCACGACACCGTCGCCGAGATCGAAGCCGCGGGCGGGCACGCGATGGCGGTGCGCTGCGACATCGGTGAGGCCGCCGAGATCGAACATTTGATCGCGACGGCCGCCGAGACCTACGGCCGCATCGATGTACTCATCAACAATGCGATGGCCCAGACCCGCACACCATTCGTCGACGCGACTCCCGACGACTGGGACGAGTCGATGCGAGTCAACGTGCGTAGCCTCTTCGTGTCGTGTCACGCCGTCATCCCGCACATGGTGCGCGCCGGCGGCGGGAGCATCATCAACGTCTCGTCGGGTGGGGCCGGTCACGAAGCGACGCCGTTCATGCCGCCGGGGTATGTGATCTACGCCACCGCGAAGGCGGCAATGGAACGGTTCTCGACGGCACTCGCGCCCGAGCTGCGCGAACTCGGGATCACGATCAACGCGTTGCGTCCCGGCGCGGTCAAGACCGAACTCTCCACGCTCGAGATGGGTCCCGATCACGACTGGACCGGCTGGACCACGCCCGCCGCCGTCGTCCCGGCGGCCGCGTATCTCGCGCAACAGATCGGCACCGACTTCACCGGTCACGTGGTGGATTCGACCCAGTTCGGCACGTCGTGGCCCTGAGCGCCTCGACGGATCGCCATTCCTTCCTGATCATCGGTGCCGCCGTCGTGGTCGTGCTCGCGTTGATCGCGAGCGTGATGTGGTTCGGGGGATTCGGGTCCGATTCGGCGTATCCGGCGAAATGGGACGCCCGCCTCGGTGACCTGCCGGGGACCGTGTCCCGGCTCCGTGGGCTGGCATTCGAGCACCCGGTGCCCGTGCGATTCCTGAGCGAGGCCGACTTCAAGAAAGAGGTCGGCGTCGACCCCAAGCCGAGCAAGCGCCGGCGCGAGAAGCTGGACCGCCTGACCGAGAGTCTGCGCGCGGCGGGGTTGCTCACGGGCAAGGTCGACGTGCTGGAGTCGATCAACCAGGAACAGCAATCGGCCGTGCTCGCGTACTACTCACCGAGTCGCAAGGAAGTCGTGGTGCGAGGAACGGGTCGGCCGGACGCCGCCCGCCGCGTGACCCTCGCGCACGAACTCACCCACGTGCTCCAGGACCAGCACTTCGACCTCGACAAAATCGAGGCTCGAGTGCGGAAGGACCCCGAAGGGTCGTCGGATGCGTTGCGGGCCGTGATCGAAGGCGACGCCGTACGCATCGAG
>JAENVU010000248.1 GCA_016650415.1 Acidimicrobiia bacterium | reverse complement strand
GCCGGCGGCTTCCTCGATGACACCGCGGCGGTCCTCGGGGCGCGAGTTGAGGATCGAGTCGAGTTGACCCTGGCCGACGATGACGTGTTGCTGTCGGCCGATACCGCTGTCCGAGAGCATCTCTTGAATGTCGAGCAGGCGGCACGGTGCGCCGTTGATCGCGTACTCGGAGTCACCACTGCGAAAGAGCGTCCGGGTGATGGTCACCTCGGAGAACTCGATCGGCAACAGGTTCGCGGAATTGTCGATCGTGAGGGACACCTCGGCCCGGCCGAGCGCGGGGCGATCGGACGTCCCCGCGAAGATGACGTCGTCCATCTTCCCGCCGCGCAACGTGCGCGGGCCCTGGGCACCGAGCACCCAAGCGACGGCATCGACCAGGTTGGATTTGCCGGACCCATTGGGACCGACCACGACCATGACACCGGGTTCGAACTCGAGCACGGTCTTATCCGCAAACGACTTGAACCCGCGTAGGGTCAGCGACTTCAGGAACACTCCGCAGCTCCTCTGTGACTGTTGCCCGAGCGTACGCGCGGTTTCACCCGATTTCGCGGATCAGCCCCCGGGAAGCGTCCTGATCCCCCTACACCTGGCAGAACGGGCAGAAGAAGGTGGAGCGGCCGCCGACCTTCTCCCGCACGATCTCACGCCGACACCGTAGGCAGGCCTGGCCGTCGCGGGCGTAGACCTGGTGGTGAGTCTGGAAGCTGCCCAGCTTGCCGAACAGGTCGACGTACTGCTCGTCGGCGAGCGACGAGCCGCGGTACTTCACTCCGTCGTGGAGCACCTCACCCACCGCTCGGTACAGGCGCCGAATCTCTTCGGGCCGCAGCTCGTTGCTCATGCGATCCCAGCGCAGGCCGGCGTGATGGAGGATTTCGTCCGAATAGATGTTGCCGATGCCGGCGATGAACTTCTGGTCCATCAGCAACGTCTTCAGTTTGGCCTGACGCTGTGCGACCAGCTCACCGAAGTAGTCCCAGCTCACGACCGTCTCGAGCGGATCCATGCCGAGATGGGCGAGCTCCTCGACTTCGGTCTCGATTCCGTCGAGCTGGGTGACGAACATCTCGCCGAACGTACGCGGATCGATGAACCGCAGTTGGCCACCCTGGGTGAAGGTGATCACCACGTGGGTGTGTTTGGCCAACGGTTCCTTCGTGCCGGCCGCGCGCCGGAGCTGGCCGGACATGCCCAGGTGAATGACGAGGACATCGCCATTGTCGAGCTTCGCCAGGAGGTACTTGCCCCGCCGCTGAATCCCGGTGATCTTGTTGCCTTCGAGCGCGCTGATGAACGGCTTGCGTTGCCGGTAGCGCCGAATGGTCCGCATCCGGCTGACCTCGACGGTCTTGATCTTCTTGCCGACGATCTCCTTCTCGAGATCTCGACGCATGACCTCGACTTCAGGGAGTTCCGGCATCCTGATTCACCTCCAGGCCTTCGACGGGCGGTTCTCCGGCGGAGATCCGTACCCACGCGGCCCGGGCCGCGGCCTGCTCGGCCTGTTTCTTCGATCCACCGTCGCCATTGCCGTAGGCCTCACCGTCCAGCCGTACGGTCGCAAAGAATCGTTTCGCGTGATCCGGGCCCTCGTCACGGACCTGGTAGCGGGGCAGACGGTCGAACCGCTGCGCCGCGATTTCCTGCAGGCGCGTCTTGTAGTCGTCGCCGCCCGGCCCGGTCGCGGCATCGATGATGCGCGGCTCGAACAGACGCATGACCACGGACCACGCGGCGTCCATTCCGCCGTCGAGATACACCGCGGCGATGACGGCCTCCATGGCGTCGGCCAGGATCGAGGGCTTCTCCCGTCCGCCGGAGTTCGCCTCGCCCTTGCCGAGCCGCAGACACGCGCCGAGGCCGATACGCGCGCCGATGTCGGCGAGCACCTCCGCGTTCACGACCGACGCTCGGACCTTGGCCAGTTCACCTTCTTGCAGCGAGGGGTACGCGCGGAAGATGTGATCGGTGACGATGATGCCGAGCACGGCGTCACCGAGAAACTCGAGTCGTTCGTTCGAGCCTTCGTCCGGGTGCTCCGCGCACCAGGATCGGTGCGACAGGGCCTGCGCGATCACCGAATCATCCCGGAAGCTCCAACCGAGGAGCGACTCGAAGCGAGCGCGGTCGTCGGGTTGCATGACCCGCACGCGGCCCTCAGGCCGCGCCGGCCCCCAAGCGAGAAACGACATAGTCGACCGCGTCACGGACGGTCGCGAGGTCGCCGAGGTCTTCGTCGTCGACGGTGAACCCCACGGTGCGTTCGCCCAGGTCTTCTTCGAGGGCTTCGACCAGTTCGATGAGCGCCAGGGAGTCGGCGTTGAGGTCTTCGGCGAAGTTCGCGTCGAGCGTGATGGTCGCGTCGTCGATTTCCAGAATCTCACTGAGGTGGGTGCGCACGGTGGCGAACACTTCATCGGGACCGATCGGTTCATGGGTGGAATGAGTTTCAGCCGGCATAGGCCTCCTCTCCGACGATGGCGGCCTGCATGCGGTCGACGAAGCCGCCGCGCACGCAGTCGGTCGCGAGGGCCACGGCGTTGACGATCGCGCGGGCACTCGACGAACCGTGGGAAATCACACACACCCCGGACACTCCCAAGAGGGCGGCACCGCCGATGGTGTCGGGATCGAGATAGTCGGTCACACCTTGCAGGAGCAGTGGCGCCACGATGTCGGCGGCCTCCTTCGCCTCCGGCGCGCCGAGGGTGGTGAACACCAGACCCGCAGCCGCCTTCAGCGCGCCCTCGATGGTCTTGAGGGCGACGTTGCCGGTGAACCCATCGGTCACGATCACGTCGGGACGGCCCGACATCAGGTCGCGGCCTTCGACGTTGCCGACGAACCATGGCTGACCGTCGAGCAGCGCGAACGTCTGCTTGCGCAACTCGTCACCCTTCCCCGGTTCTTCGCCATTCGAGAGCAGACCCACGGTCGGCTCGTCGATCCCGAGGCGCAGGCGCGCGTAGGCGCGACCCATGTGCGCGAACTGCACCAACCATTCGGGGGTGGCATCGACGGTCGCGCCGCCGTCGACCAACAGGTGCGGTTGCGCGAACGGCACCGGGATCGGCACACCGATCGCGGGGCGGGCCGCGCCGCGGATGCGGCCGAACCGCAACAAGGCGGCCGCCATGGTCGCGCCGGTGTTCCCGGCGCCGACCATCGCGTCGGCATCGCCGTCACGAACGGCCTCGGCCGCTCGTACCACCGAGGCGTCCTTCTTCTTGCGGACCGCGGTGCCCGGCTCGTCGTGCATGTCGATGACCTGGCTCGTCGCCCGGATACTCACCCCGACGGGCAGGGTGCCGCCGGGGAGTTCGGCGCGAATCGCGGCTTCGTCACCGACGAGCAGGACGCGGACGCCGAGTTGCTCGACCGCGTCGAGTGCGCCCCGGACGATGGCCCCGGGCGCGTGATCCCCGCCCATCGCGTCGATCGCGATCGTGAGCGCAGTGGGGTCGGACTCCCCGGGCCGAGCCGCCGTCATCGGATCACTGGGTATCGAGCACCTGGCGGCCACGGTAGGTGCCGCAGTTTCCACACACCGTGTGAGGCAGCTTGACCGCGCCGCAGCTCGGGCACAGTGAACGTGCCGGCGTCGCGATCTTCCAGCTCGAGGCCCGGCGCATCCGGGTCTTCGAACGGGGGGTCTTGCGCTTGGGGACGGCCATTTCTTGCTCCTCAGTGGTTCAGTCGTCGAAGGTCAGGGCGCGCAGCGCGTCCCAGCGGGGGTCGGGCGGATTGGGGTCGCACGTGCAGTCGGACGCGTTGCGGTCGATGCCGCAGAACGGGCACAGGCCGGCGCAATCATCGCGGCACAGCGGTGCGGTGGGCAGATCGAGGAGCACAGAATCTCGAACCGGGAGTTCGAGATCGATCTCCTCGCCCTCCAGCGGGTAGGTCTCGCCGTCGATGGGCAGGCGCTCGAACATCTCGTTCACCGGGACCGAGAACGCTTCGCGCACCGGCGCCAAACACCGGCTGCATTCACTTTCGTACTCCGCGGTCACCTTCCCGTGGATGACGATGCCCTCGGGAATGCGCTCGACCATCACATCGACCACCAAGGGCGCCGACGACAACCGCGCACCGGCAACTCCACCCAGTTCGCGGCCCGGAATCGAGATCGTTTCGGGACGGCGCGCGGCCGGGTGGTGCAGCAGATCGGACACGTTGCAGCGGAGCGCAGTCATCAGCCTCGGGGGGCGCCGGATATCTGCCGTGGCGCCGGAAAGCGGCGATCGGCACCTACGCCGAACGGAGCGATACTAGCAGGTCACGGCCTTTTCCCAGATATTGCCAGTCCGCCGGGGAGTCACGATGCTCGAACCGCGCCGAGACCCTGGAATACCGGGGTTTCGAGCCTCGGTTCAGACATCCTGATCGAAGAAGTTCGCTTCCTCGGACGGCTCCTCGTCCTCGACCTCGGCCGCCGGAATCACGACCTGGAGCCGTTCCCGGCCCTTCACGACTGCGGTCATGGTCCGTTCGAGCACGACCTCGAAGCTGGCGAGCTTCTGGTCGATGTAGTCCTCGGCCTCGTGTTTCAGGTCGCGAGATGTCTTCTCGGCGTCGTCGACGATGCGCCGGGCGTGCAGGTTCGCTTCTCGAACGACCTCGGTCTTCTCGACCATGCGCTGGGCCTGCTGCCGGCCGGCGTCGATGATGTCCTCGGCTTCCCGGCGGGCCTTGGCGAGGAACTCCTCGCGTTCCTTGAGGAGCCAGCGAGCCTGGCGGATCTCCTCCGGAAGCGCCGCAACTGCGTTCTCCAGGATGCCGACCAGTTCGTCGCGGTTCACCATCACGCTGGCGCTCATGGGAACCGACCGCGCGGTGTCGATGTGGTCGCGAACCGTCAGGATCAGCTCTTCGGTATCGGGGGGCGGGTCGGTGTAGTGCTCCATCTCCGTCACGACGAGCTCCGTTCTTCGTAGCGTTGTACGAGGCGTTCCCGCACGATCGGCGGCACCATGCTCGACACGTCGCCGCCGTACTTGGAGACCTCGCGCACCAAGCTGGACGACAGGAACGAATGCTGCGGGCTCGTCGAGATGAAGAAGGTGTCGATGCCCGACAAGCGTTGGTTCATCTGAGCCATCTGCAGCTCGTAATCGAAGTCCGACACGGCTCGCAGGCCCTTGACGATCGCCGCGGCACCGTGATCCCGAGCGAAGTCCACGAGGAGGCCCTTGAAGAACTCGATCGAGACGTTGTCCAGGTGACCGGTCACCTCGTGCAACATCTCTTGGCGTTCTTCGAGGGTGAAGAGCGACTGCGACTTCTGCGGGTTGCGAATGACGGCCACGATGACGTGATCGAAATGGCGGGCGGTCCGCTCGATGATATCGAGGTGACCGAGGGTGACCGGATCGAACGAACCCGGGCAGAGTGCGGTGGCCACAGTGGCAGGAACTCCTGGATCGGTATCGGCGTCAGGCCGTGCGGCCCTCGGGACTGTCGGCCGCAGGACCGACGAGGACCACGAGCGTATCGCCGTAGACCCGCTCCCACGAGACTCCCCAGCCGACGGGAAGGCCGGGCGGACCCGCCGTCGCGCTGCGCTCGATCACAATCCCGGCATCTCGACCCAACCAACCGGGTGCGGTGAGGAGTTCGAGGACACGAGCCAACTCCGCGCCGCTGAGTTCGTACGGCGGATCGAGAAACACCAGGTCGAACGGTGTGGCGGGCGGGTGGCCCGACAAGTACAACGCGAGGCCCCGGCGGGCGACGGTCGCTCGATCCGCCGTCCGGGTGCTCACCAGGTTGCGCCGGATGGCATCGACGGCGCGCGGATCTCGATCGATCAGCGTCGCCTTCGCCGCACCTCGGCTGAGCGCTTCGATGGCCAGGGCACCACTGCCCGCGTACCCGTCGAGCACGACCGCGCCGGCGAGGCGGGCGCTGCCCAGGGC
>JAENVU010000247.1 GCA_016650415.1 Acidimicrobiia bacterium | reverse complement strand
TGCTCCCGGCGCAACGGTCCACGCCGAGGTCCCGGATCGACGCCCGGCGCGACTCGTCTGGGAGCAGACCGGCGCTGCCCGGCTCGCGCACCGGATCCGCGCCGAACTGTGGCACGGCCCGCACTACACCCTGCCGCTGCGGCTGGACCTCCCGCGGGTCGTCACGGTGCACGACCTGACGTTCTTCGAACATCCCGAATGGCACGAACGGTCCAAGGTCGTGTTCTTCCGGCGCATGATGGCTGCGAGCGTGCACCGCGCCGATGCGATCATCGCGGTCAGTCCCCACACCGCCCGCCGACTCGAGGCGGTGCTGCATCCCACCGCACCCGTGGTCGTGGCCGAACACGGCGTCGACCACGATCGGTTCCGCGTCGAGGAGGACGACGACCTCGGCCGGCTCGCCGCCCATGGCATCCGGCCGCCGTACTTCGCGTTCGCCGCCACCCTCGAACCCCGGAAAGACGTCCCCAACCTCATCGCCGCCTTCGCCCGGATCGCGCCGACTCGGCCCGAACTCCGTCTCGTCCTGGCCGGTCGCGACGGTTGGGGTGCCGACGCCGTGCGCGACGGCGCGGCCGAGAGCGGCTGCACCACCCAGATCATGCGATCAGGATGGATGCCGGCCGATCTGCTCCCCGCCTTCTTCCGCCAAGCCGTCGCCGTCGTGTACCCCTCGCTCGAAGAAGGGTTCGGTCTGCCTGCACTCGAAGCGCTCGCGTGCGGCGCGGCGCTGATCACGACGACCGGTTCGGCGATGGCCGACGTGGTCGGCGACGCGGCGGTCCTCGTGCCGCCGTCCGACCCGGACCGGCTCGCGGCCGCGATGACGGACCTGTACGAACACGACATCGTGCGCGATCAACTACGCGTCGCCGGTCCACCCCGTGCCGCGACCTTCACGTGGGCCCGGTCCGTGGATCGGCATCTCGACGCGTACGCTGCGGCGCTGGGGGGAGACCGATGAGAGCAACTGTGACTGGCGCGGGCGGCTTTGTCGGCCCGCATCTGGTCGCCCACTTGCGGGCGAACGACGACGACGTCACCGAGATGGACCTGTTCGGTCCCGTCGAGGTCGATGTCACCGACGCCGATTCCGTGCTGCACGCCATCGGCGACGCACGCCCCGACGTCGTCTACCACCTCGCCGCGCTCAGCAGTGTCGGGCAGAGCTGGTCGAGCCCGGGCGCTTCGTTCCGAGTGAACGCCGAAGGCACGTTGCACGTGCTGCGCGCCTGCGTCGAGGTCGGCGTGTCACGGGTCGTCGTGATCTTGAGCTCCGAGGAATACGGCAACGCCGACCCTGCGCTCATCCCGCTTCGGGAAGACGCCCCGCTGCGCCCGGTCACGCCGTACGGAGCGAGCAAGGTCGCGGCCGATTTCGTCGCGCTCCAGACGTTCCTCGCCGACGGGCTCGACATCGTGCGCGTCCGTCCCTTCGGCCACACGGGACCCGGCCAGACCGATCAGTTCGTCGTTCCGGCGCTCGCGGCCCGCATTGCCCGCGCGGAACTCGAAGGGACCGACGAGATCCCCGTCGGATCACTCACCGCCATACGCGACCTCTCCGACGTCCGTGACGTGGTGCGCGCCTACCGGCTCACGGCGCTCCACGGTGTTGCCGGCGACGTCTACAACGTGTGCTCCGGGCAGGGCGTCAGCATCCAGCAGATCGCCGACGCGTTGCTCGCCCACGCCCGCCGACCGATCCGACTCGTGACCGATCCCGCGCTCGTGCGACCGGTCGACGCGCCCCGCATGATCGGCAGCAACGAACACCTTCGTGACGTCACGGGCTGGACCCCCGAAATTCCCCTCGAGCAAACGTTGGCCGACGTACTCGACGCCGCCCGCGCCCGCCTCTCCGCCGGCTAGGGGGCTTGGCGGTCCAGCCAGCCGAGCACCGACGCGACCGCGCGGGGATCGTGGCGGAGGCGCCGGCCCGCGTTCCCGATGATTCGGAGTTCCGCGGTTCCGTGCGCGGCCGCCAGCCGCTGAGACTCGGACACCGAGACGACGTCGTCGTCGGTGCCGTGGAGCAGAAGGAGCGGTCGCGGCGCGAACGCCCGCGCACTCGCCACCGCGTCGACGGCCGCCATCTCCCGCGCCCACGCGTTCACGTCCCTCGGCGCGTCGTCGGAGGAGAACACCCCCATCCGCCGACAATGGCGAGCGAACCGGCCCGCGTTCCGCGCCCAGTCCGACAGGTTGGTCGGTGCGCCCAAGCACGCGATGCCCCGAATCCGGGGATCGGTCGCGCCCACACCGAGTGCCAAGGTGCCGCCCACGCCCGTGCCGAGGATCGATGCGCCAACGGTGTCGGGATGATCGAGGAGCATTGCGACCGCGAGCCGCAGGTCCGCATTCCACCCACCGATCGAGAAGTCGCCACCCGAGCCCCCGGTGCCCCGGAAGTTGAACGTCAGCACTCGCCATCCGACCTGGGCCGCGATCCGGTCGGCCAACTCGGGGAACGTCAACCCCGACGCGACCGCGCCGCGGGGCGGGATGGGGAAGTCGTGGCACAACACGAGACCCGGGACGGGACCGCGCTTGGCCGGGTGGGCCCAGTACGCCGCCAGCGTCGTGCCATCGGGGTGTTCGATCTGCTGGTCCACAGTGCTCCTCGGTCGGACCCCTGTATCCTGACCGCTCGTGACCAGCCCACCGTCAACCGTTCCCGCGTTCAAAGAATGGAGCGTGATCGTCCAGGCCCTGCTCGAAGGAGAGCAGATCCTCGACATCCGCAAGGGCGGTCTCCACGAGGCCGGGCGCCACTTCGGTGTGCAGTCGGCCCGAGCATGGTTGTTCCCGACCCTCGAGCACCAGCGTGAGGAGCTGCTGAAGCCCGCGTACCAACGCTGGATCAGCGCCCCGGGCGAGACGACCGAGGTTGGTCAGCTGCGCTTCGACGGCTGGGCCGACGTCGTCGGCGTCGCGACCGTCACCGACCTGGAGGTGCTCGACGCGCTCGACGGCAAGGTCATCTGGTCACGGGACTACGTGGAGTCTCGATTCCGGTGGAAGTCTCGGGATCCGCTGTTCGTGCTCGCACTGCGCGTCCACGTCGTGGACGAGCCGGTGATCGTCGCCGACGACGAGTCCTACGGCGGCTGTACCTCGTGGGTCGATGTCGCGGGGCTCCCGGATCCGGGTCGGCGTCCCTCGCGGCCTGCGCTCTCCGACGAAGCCTTCGCCGCCCGGCTGAAGGGCGCCGCCGACGCCATCCCCGGAGGCTTCAGTCTCCCGACGCCGACCTAGCCCGAGCGGCCCAGCCCGCAAGGGCTAGGTGTACTCGGCCACGAGGTTGGTGACGGTTTGACGTGAAGCGAAGACCCCCAGTGCAGTGGAGATAGCCGTCTTCACCAACACCGGAGGTCTTCGTGTTTCACCGTAACGCTCGTTTGACGTTTCATGGTCGTCGT
>JAENVU010000246.1 GCA_016650415.1 Acidimicrobiia bacterium | reverse complement strand
TTCCCGTCCAGTGAGATCTACGGCGGGTTCCGGTCCACCTGGGACTACGGGCCGCTCGGCGTCCTGCTCAAGCGCAACGTCAAAGACGCCTGGTGGCGCTCCATGGTCCAGGAACGGGACGACGTCGTCGGCCTGGATGCCTCGATCCTGATGGCGCCCCGGGTGTGGGAAGCCAGCGGTCATATTGCGACCTTCACCGATCCACTGGTCGATTGTCGGAGCTGCAAAGAGCGGTTCCGCGCCGATCAGTTGCCGGAATCGGGCGCGTGCCCGAACTGCGGGAACAAGGACACCTTCACCGAGGCTCGGAACTTCAACCTGATGTTCAAGACCCATGTGGGCCCCGTGGAGGACGAAGGTTCGGTCGCGTATCTCCGACCCGAAACCGCGCAGGGCATCCTGGTGAACTTCGCCAACGTCCAGACGACGAGCCGCAAGAAGCCGCCGTTCGGTATCGCCCAGATCGGCAAGTCGTTCCGGAACGAGATCACGCCGGGCAACTTCATCTTCCGGACGCGTGAGTTCGAACAGATGGAGATGGAGTTCTTCGTCCCACCAGCCGAGGCGCCGAAGTGGTACGAGTACTGGTGCCAGGCGCGGTACCAGTGGTACATCGACCTCGGGATTCCCGAGGAGATGCTGCGCCTGCGGCCCCACGATCCCGACGAACTCTCGCACTACAGCGTCGGGACGTCCGACGTCGAGTTCCTGTACCCGTGGGGGTGGGGTGAGCTCGAAGGCATCGCCAACCGGACCGACTTCGATCTGAAACAGCATGCCGAGTATTCGGGCCAGGACCTCTCGTACTTCGACCAGGAATCCAACGAACGGTACGTGCCGTATGTGATCGAGCCCGCGGCCGGCGCCGACCGCACCACGCTGGCGTTCCTGCTCGCGGCGTATCACGAGGAAGAAGCGCCGACCGCCGACGGCAAGGTGGAAACCCGCACCGTGTTGCGCCTCGACCCGCGGCTCGCGCCGAACAAGGTGGCGGTGCTGCCTTTGTCGAAGAAGCCCGAGCTGGCACCGATCACCGATCAGGTCGCCTCCGAGCTGCGCCGGCTCTGCATGATCGACGTCGACGTCGCCGGATCCATCGGCCGCCGGTACCGGCGCCAGGACGAGGTGGGGACGCCGTTGTGTGTGACGATCGACTTCGAGACCCTCGAGGATCGAGCGGTCACGGTCCGCGATCGAGACACGATGAACCAAGAACGCGTGTCGCTCGATCGCCTCGTCGAGGTCATCCGCGACCGCGGCGTTCTGTAGGAAGGGAAATGACGTGAGCGACGCCCCAGACATCTCGGACGGTTCATGCCCGGGCGGAGCGGGGCCCGACCGGCCCGGCCCGCAGGGCCAAGAGGGGAAAAGATGAGTGACTATTACGACTTGCTCGGTATCGACACCGGCGCGGACAAGGAGTCGATCCGGGTGGCATACCGCGATCGGCTCGAGGGCGCGTCACAGTCCGAGCGGGCGAAGCTGAACAAGGCCTGGAACGTGCTCTCGGACCCGGTGCAGCGGGGTCGGTACGACGCGTACCTCGCCAGCGACAGCGAGTTCGGTGACATCGACGACGAAGACGCCGCCGACGATGTCGCCGTACCCGCCCGGTCGGCTCGTGCCGCGCGTCCGGCCCGTGGTGGCCGTTCGGAGGCTTCCCCGTCGAAGCGCCAGCCGGCGCGTCCCCCGTTGGAACCGACGATCGAGTTGCCGCGTGGGCTCGAGTTTGCGTCGAAGAAGTCGCGCAGTCTGGCGTTCGCGATGGACTTCGGCATGGTGTTGATCATCATGCTCGTATCGCTGCAGATCTTCCCGCAGATGTTCGATTCCGCCTATCAGGACAACGTCAAGGTGGCCGATCGAGCGGTCAAGCAGCTGGACAAGTCGACGAAGACGCGCGACGACGCGCGGGACGCGGCCTCGACCGCACGCGATCGTCAGAAGGCCGCGGAGAAGAAGAACGACGACGCCGAGGTCCGCAAGCAGCGGGCGATCGCGACGAAGAAGGACGCGGAGGCCAAGACCGCGGAGGCCGAGCGCAAGGCGGACGACACCGCCGTCACCTCCGCGTTCAAGAAGTTGACCGGGCCCCGCATCGCGGCGTCGTTGGTTGCCCTCGCCCTCTCGACGCTCCTTCTCGTTCCGATGTCGGCCCGGACCGGCCAGACCATCGGGAAGCGAAGTCAGCGGATTCGCCTGATTCGCGCGGATGGCAGCCCGGCCGGCTGGGTCCCGTCGTTGATCCACTACGGCGTGCCGCTGGCGATGGCCATGGTGGTCGCGAACTATGTCGGGCCCTTGGGCACCTTCGTGATGCTGTTCGCGCTTGGTGGGGTGCTCTGGAACCTGCGGGACCGCAACCGCCAGAGCGTCTTCGACAAGATGGCCAAGACGATTGTGGTTGCCGACTCCGACGTCGTCTGATCCCTTCCGCGATCGCTGCGATCCGGGAACGAACCGGGCCCGGCGCCGGTCGCTTCTGTACGATTCCCCGACTCATCGAAACAAAGGATCGGAACTCCCATGAAGTACGTCTACGCCTTCCGCGAGGGCTCCAAAGAGCAGAAGTTTCTGCTGGGAGGCAAGGGGGCGAACCTGGCCGAGATGACGAATCTCGGGCTGCCGGTACCGCCGGGATTCACGATCTCGACCGATGCCTGCAAGGCGTACATGGCCGGCGGGGACACGTTGCCCGATGGGCTGATGGACGAGGTCGCGGCGGCTCGCGCGGTCCTCGAAGCCGATATGGGCAAGCGCCTCGGCGACGACTCCGATCCGCTCCTGGTCTCGGTCCGTTCGGGTGCCGCGTTCTCGATGCCGGGGATGATGGACACCGTTCTCAACCTCGGTCTCAACGACGACTCCGTCGTCGGTCTCGCCAAGCAGACGAACAACGAACGGTTCGCGTTCGACTCGTATCGTCGCTTCGTCCAGATGTTCGGCAAGATCGTGCTGGA